>DASVKO010000056.1:0-19701 GCA_036385355.1 Dermatophilaceae bacterium | reverse complement strand
TCGCGATCGTGGAAGCCAACCACGGCAAGCTGCGGTTCACCCGCATGGAGAACAACACCAGGCTGAGCGGCATTTCCGCCACGGTGAACTTCGGGCCCGACTATCAGCAGCTCTACAGCGGGGCAGCCACCACCAGCCTGTTCGTCAATGGCAACCTCAGCCCGCACTTCCCCTACGCCGCACAGATCTGGGCGTCCATGTGGAAGAAGTACAGCGGCCAAAAGGTCGACGGGGTCCTCGCGGTCGACCCCACCGCGCTCGGCTATCTGCTCGCCGTGACCGGCCCGGCCACCCTGCCCGACAAGTCACAGATCACCGGGGCCAACGCCGTCGCGCTTACCCAGAGCACCAACTACGCGAAATTCGGCGGCCTGAGCGCCTCCGCGATTGAGCAACGCAAGGCCTACCAGCTTGATATCGCCTCAGCCTCCAGCAAGAAGATCCTGGCAGCGCGTGGCGACCCGACGGGGCTGCTGCAAGCCGCTGGTAGGGCAGCCGGTGAACGACGGGTTCTGGTCTGGAGCGCCGACCCGGCAGTGCAGGCCGACCTGGCGCACACCTCCGTCGCAGGCATCATCCCCACCACGACAGCGCCCTATGTCGGCCTGTCCATCGTCAACGAAGGGGGCAACAAGCTCGACTACTACCTCGACCGGTCAGTGACCTGGCAGGCCGCCGGCTGTGGACCCACCCGGCGTACAACGGTGACGATCACGCTGACCAACAACGCACCGGCCAGTGGCCTGTCCCCCTATGTGACGTCCCGCAGCGACAGCCACTCCTACCCGGTCAAGCCTGGAGACAACCGGCTGGACGTGACCTACCTCGCGACCCAGGGCGCACTGATGGACAGCGTGACGGTCGGCGGCAAGCCTGACACCGCCTCTATCGGTGCCGAACGCGGGCATCCCGTGTACACCGTCGACCTCGAGCTGCCTCGGGGCACGTCGCGCACGATCGTGCTGCATCTGGTCGAACCTGCGGGCACGGGCGCACCGATCGTGCTGCGGCAGCCCCTCGTGCGTCCGCTGGAGGTCACCCTCAAGGACGCCGTCTGCCGCTGAGCCATCGTCCATGACTGACCCGGCTGACCCGGCTGACCCGGCTCAACCTCCGAAATCAGATAAGAACGCCACCTGACAACGTCCCGCTGGGCACCGCCCTCTGCTACTTTCTGAACCACTACTTGTTCGCGTTCATATCTGGGGAGATCGCATGCCAACCATCAGGCGGCGCTTTGCGCCACTCATCGTGATATCCGGCATGGTCCTCGCGATGATGTCGTTCGCGGGTCCGGCCACCGCCACGCCCTATTTCACCACGCCGTCGATCTCGGTGAGCACGCAGACACCGAGGATGGGGGCCAAGATCAGACTCTGCGGCAGAGGCTACCGCTCACACCAGACGGTGAAGGTCACGCTGGACCGACGCATATTCCTCGCGTACCTTCCCACCAATTCCGCCGGGGCCTTCTGCGCGAGCGTCAGGCTACCGAAACGGGTCGCCGGAGGCCACAGGATCTGGGCTGTCGCCTACAAGAAGAGCGCCAGCGCCTGGATCCGCATCCTTCAGCCCGGGGTCCGGGTCGCCGGAGTCAGCCTCAGCGCTGACGCGACCACCAGCGGCGGGACAACCACCAGCGGCGGCACGACCACCAGCGGCGGCACCTCCACCAGCGGTCAGCTGGCCTTCACCGGCGCCACTGTCATCGGCATCGGCGCTCTCGGCGGTCTGTTGCTCACAGGTGGCGGCGTGCTCCTCCTGACAGGAAAGCGTCGCAAAGCCAGCGCCTGACACGCTTTTTGCACTAGCAGAGCCTCTGCACGAGCAGGGCCGGTCGCATGACGCGACCGGCCCTGTCTGCTGCCCCGGCCCGGCGGCTCACGTTCTTCGCCGCAGTTCGGCCGGGCAGGATCTCACACCGTCGGGCAGGCGGACCGTCAGGAAGCTGCCCAGGTGACGAGGTCGTCGGTCGACCGCATCGTGGTGTCGCCGACCGCCAGCCAACCGCCGCCGTTTATCAGGGACATGGCGATCTGGCCGGGGCCCTTGGGGATCGCGCGGATCACGCACGAGGTGGTCGCCTGCGGGCGAACCCGCAGAATCTGGACACCCGCGCAGTCCGGTGCGCCCAGGCGAGCGACGTAGGTCTCCGCCGGCCTGGCGGCCGGCACTGCCAGCGCGACGGCGCCGTCGACCGTGCCGACGTCGGTCCAGGCCCCACCGTTGTTCGCCGTCGAACGAACGAGACCGTCAGCACACAGTGCCCGAGCCGACGTGGTCGCCACGACCGCCAGGTCGAGGACGGCACGCTTGCCGCAGGGCTGTGACGCAACGGGGCCCGGGGCTTTCACGACCCTGGGGTTCTTCGGGTCTCTGAACCAGGCGGACTTCACATCGCCGGTCGACGTCCAGGTGCCACCACCGTTGACGGTGTCCCTGATCTCGGCCGCGCAGGTCGAGTTGGCGCCGACGGCGAACGCCACCTGGGTGCCTTCTGCCCGCAGCCGGACGATCCTGCGCAGGGTCACCGTGCCCTTGGTCCAGGTCCTGCCACCATCTACGGTCACGGCCAGAGCCGCGCCACCTGCCGAGCACGAACCGGCGGCAACGCGCCAGGCACGCCGGTCGTCCAGGGCCACGAGCATCGTCTGCAGCGGGACCTTGGCCGCGGTCCGGGACGTCGACGGCGACCGCGACGAAGACGGCGACGGCGACGCCGACGGGCTCACGAGAGATTCGGCCGAGTCGCTGGTGATGGAAGCCCGGCTCAGCGGACTCGTGTCGATGTCAGTGGCCCGGGTGGACTGAAGCGCCGTTCCGACCAGCACGATGTCCAGGGCAACCAGGGCCAGCAGGGCCGCGCTGGCACCGCGGGCAGAGATGCGCCATTGGGGCATGTCAGCCGGCCAGAGCGCGTACGACGGGGGGCATGGACTCAACTATCTGCTGGGCCATGGTGGCGAACACCTCGTCCTCGCGGCGGTACGGGTCAACGATATCCGCCAGATCAGGTGCCAGCGGAGGCCGCAGGCCGCGACTGGCCGCAGCCCTGTCGGTGACCTGCAGAACCCACGCGCGAGGACCCGTGCCGGTGACCGGGGCGCTGAGCCCGTCGTCACCGGCGACGAGATCAGCAAAGTCACGGAAGGTGAACACGCGGCGCAGAACCTTGGGGGACATCAGAGCGACCTTGCCCCGGTGCTCCCGGGTGGCGGTGAGCACCAGGTCAGACTCGGCGATGAGCGCAGGCGTGAGCTCTCGCGCGCTGAAGCCGGCTGCGTCACCGCCGTGAAGCTCAAGCTGTGCAGCCGCCCGCGGGTCCATGGACGAACCGGCGAGAGCACCCGTGCCGGCGCTCCGCACGATGATTCCCCGCTCGGGCAGTGAGCGGCGTTCGTCCAGCTCGTGCTGCAGAAGTCGCTCGATGAACGGGGAGCGGCAGATGTTGCCGGTGCAGACGATCAGGATCCGTGCTTCGTCGCCCGTCATCAGATCCCTCAGCCCACGCGCTTGAGCTGGGCCGACACGTGACTCTGCAGACCCTGGCCCACTGCAGCCATGTCCATGGCCCAGAGCAGCTGGGAGTCCACCAGACCGTACATTCGCGACCCGGCGTTGTACTCCTTGGCCGCGGGGCTGCGCAGGACCCCGTCGGTGCGCAGCTGGACAGCGGGCTTGGCAGGGTCACGATGACCGACGTACATCTCCACGATGCCCGTCGGATGGGTCAGCAGCAGCTCGATCTCGCCGTTGTCCAGGACCCGCCAGAAGCCGAGCTCGACAGCCAGCGGGCGCACGGTGTTCCCGTCCGCATCCATCAGCCAGGTGCGGCTCTGCCACTCCAGGAAGGGTCGGCCATCGTGGGAGCAGATGACCTCCTGGCGGAACTGGGCCGACTCGATGGTGGGGTAGTCGAGAAGTCCGAACCCCTCCCAGCGCCCGACCAGCCAGGCGAGGGGCGCCAGAACAGGCGGCAGGTTCACGTCGAGTTCGAAGGCCATGTCAGCTCGAGCTGCTTTCACGAGGGACGGAGACAGTTTGCACCGGCTGATCGTAGCCTTTCCCCATGCCGCCGAACTCACGTCCACTGGTCATCAAGCTCACCACGGGGGTCGAGTCCCCTGAGAAGCTGTCCCAGGCGTTCACCGTCGCAGCCACCGCAGTGGCCAGCGGCGCGCTGGTCAGTCTCTGGCTGACCGGCGAGTCCACCTGGCTGGCGGTCCCGGGCAGAGCCGAGGAGTTCTCACTGCCACAGGCCGCCCGGCTGAGCGACCTGCGTGATGCGGTGCTGGCAGAAGGACGCCTGACGGTCTGCAGCCAGTGCGCGGCGCGCCGGGACCTCACCGAAGCCGATCTGCTCCCGGGTACGCAGATCCGGGGAGCGGCCGCGTTCGTCGAGGAGATCCTCCAGGACGGCGCCCAGGCGCTGGTCTACTGACTCCTGAACGCTGCTCGTCTCCTGTCCTGTGCGCACCGGCGGTCTGCCGACTCTGTGCGCCTCTGGTCTGTGATCAGGCGAGCAGGAGCCGGCCCACGACGTAGACGACCACGCCACTGGTCAGCACGGAGGCGGAGGCACTCACCAGTTGGGAGCGCGGGCCGCTGATCGCCGGCAGCGTCCCCAGCACACGGCGAACCGCATGGCTGACCCCGGCCGACAGCACGCCCAGGAGCGCGGCTGCCCCCCAGCCGACGGCCCCGAGCAGGTAGCCAACCAGGATCGCGGCGAGACCTCCGGCGAGCATCGCCAGGGGCAGCAGCCATGGAAGCAGCCTGCGCGAGCCGCCCGCAAGATCGGTCACCGCCGAGACGGCCATCGCGGCCGAGGCGATGGCCACCGCCCATGCGCCGTGCTCGGTCCGGGACAGCCCCACCAGGCTGGCGCCGGAGACCACGATCGCGACTGCCGTGATGGTCGAGGCAACGGACTCCACGAGACGTGGACGGCCGTCCCGCCGGGCGAGCTGGTGGAGAAACGCGATGATCATGGAGCCGGCCAGCGCGGCTGGCATCCAGGCCAGGAAAGGGTCCTGCGTGGTTGCCAGGGCGGTCCCGATCGCCGCCGCGGAACCCAGGGCGAGCACGACCGAGGTGCCGCGCGGGCTGGGCAACCCCAGCAGACCTGCCCAGCCCCAGGCGATGACGCCCGCGGCGAAGCCGAGCGCGACGGCGACCATCGTCGGCCCGGCAAACGCCGTGATGGTCAGCAGGCCCGCGAGGGCGATCACGGCCATCGTCACGAGGGGCTGGTGGTGCATCTCGGGAACAGGGAGGGTGACCGGCGCGGAGGTCCCGTGGGATGCGCGCGCCAGCGCGCGATTCACCGCGCGGGTCAGGGGGGGAGGTTCAGGCGGGGCTTCGGTCACGGAAACATTCTCCCATCACCCGCCGGCGAACGGAGGCAGCACTTCGATGATGGTGCCGATGGTGCCCCCAGGCGACGACTCGGGCACAGTCCGGGGTAGCGGGTCGGAGGCCCTCACCGGACGCCCGTCAAGCAGAATCGTGGACACGTTCAGCACGACTCGCAGGCCGGTATGCGCGGCCGCGGCCGCCTCCAGCACGTCGCCGACGTGCCGGCCGGTGAAGGACTCGCTGTCGCACCCGGCTGCGGCTCGCGCTGACGCCCAGTAGCGGATGGTGACACCCACCTCGGCGCTGGCCACGCCCGGACCACTGGTCATACCGGGATCTCCTGAGTGTGTGAGAGGTCTCATGAGGCGAACGAACACCCCAAACAGCTGAACACTGACCTATTCTGCCAAGGGTGGCCCACCTGTTGCTGCTGACCAACACTCTGGCACCCAGTGCCGAAGTGCTGCCCTCGCTTGCCCTGCTCAGCCACCACGTACACATTGTGCCTGCAGAGCCTGCGGCCCTGGTCGACAGCCCGGTGGCCGATGCCGTGCTCGTGGACGCGCGCAGTGAGCTGGCGGCCGGGCGGTCGCTGTGCCGGATGCTGCGCGCCACCGGCCTCTCGGTGCCGCTGCTCGCGATCCTGACCGAGGGCGGTCTGGCGGGGCTCACCGCGGAGTGGGGCGTCGACGACGTGATCCTGGAGACGGCGGGACCGGCCGAGGTCGAGGCCCGGCTCCGGCTGGCCGTCGGCTCGCTGGCCCTGTCCTCCGACGACGAGCCCAGCGGCGGGCAGATCACCGCCGGTGACCTTGTCATCGACGAAAGCGCCTACTCCGCCCGGGTCAGCGGGCGGCTGCTCGACCTGACCTACAAGGAGTTCGAGCTGATCAAGCACCTTGCACAGCACCCCGGCCGGGTCTTCACCCGGGCGCAGCTCCTTCAGGAGGTGTGGGGCTACGACTACTTCGGCGGTACCCGGACGGTGGACGTCCACGTGCGGCGTCTGCGGGCCAAGCTGGGCCTGGAGCACGAGGAGCTCATCGGGACGGTACGCAACGTCGGGTACCGTTTCGTGCCAGAGCCCTCGCCGAGCGCGAGCGAGACCCTGACAGACGCCTGAGGAGATGGACGACAGTGCCACGCCAGGTTGACGTCGTGGGGCGGCTCACCGGCCAGCAGCTGTCCGGGGTCCTCGGGCTGGTCAGGACCGCCGGCCAGCTGGATGAGGTAGCCCCGCTCTCCGAGCAGGTGCTGCTGTCTGTCCGTGACAGCCTCACCGCTGACCCCGCCGACGCGTCCGCCGTCAGCACCACGGCGCCCCACTTCCTTGTGTATGACGGCAGCCACCTCGCGGGCTACGCCCACCGTGATGCCGGTGTGGCCGGCGACGGCTCCACCGCGGAGCTCGTGGTGGAGCCGTCAGTCCGGCGGCAGGGCACCGGGACCGCGCTGATCCACGCCCTCGAAGCTGCCACGCTGCGCGATGCCGGACTCGACGACGCAGTAGCCAGGGATGCTGTGGCCAGGGATGCTGTGGCCAGGGATGCTGTGGCCAGGGACGCCGCAGTCAAGGACCCCGCGTCCGGGAGGACACCGGCACCCCCGGTCAGGACGCTGCGAGTCTGGGCGCACGGCGACCTCCCCGCCGGCCGCGCGTTTGCCCTCCGCTTCGGCTACTCGACGGTGCGCGAGCTGTGGCAGATGAGCAGGTCACTGGGCCCGGACGGCGCCCTGCTACCCGCCGCCAGCCTCCCCGGGGGCTTCCGTAGCCGGCACTTCGTGGTCGGCCAGGACGAGGAGGCCTGGCTGCGGGTCAACGCCCGTGCCTTCGTCGACCACCCCGAGCAGGGCAGGGTGTCCCGCCACGATCTCGACCAGCGGATCGCCGAGCCGTGGTTCGATGCCGGGGGGTTCATTCTCGTCGAGGACACGCGTGGTCCCGTGCCGGTGCTTGCCGCATCGCATTGGACCAAGGTCGTTCCGGCCGAAGGCCCGGACCCGGACCGGACCACCCGCCCGGCCCTCCCCCCGGCGGGCGAGGTCTACGTGGTCGGGGTCGACCCGGCATACCAGGGACTGGGGGTCGGCAGGGCAGTCACCGTCCTGGGCCTGGCACACCTGCGCGAGCGGGGCCTGGCCGAGGCCATGCTCTACGTGGACGCCGACAACCGGGCTGCCGTCGCGACCTACGCCCGTCTGGACTTCACCCGCCGCGCCGTGGATATCATGTACGCACGCACGGTTCACCCGCCAGTGTGAGGATGGGGACATGAGCGCGCACCTTTCAGGGCTTCCGCACCCTGCCGAGGAGACAGACACTGTCACGACCGAGGGAGACCTGCAGTCCCTCATCAGTGCCCGCCCACGGTCCTCGAATGGCCAGTTCATCCGCGTCGTCTCGTCGGAGAAGCCGTCGGCGGACCCCGAGGCCCTTCCCGAGGACCGCTTCCTCGAGCGCGAGATCTCCTGGCTGCAGTTCAACGAACGCGTCCTGCAGCTCGCCGCCGACCAGTCGGTGCCCCTCCTGGAGCGGGCCCGCTACCTGGCGATCTTCGCCAGCAACCTCGACGAGTTCTTCATGGTCCGGGTGGCCGGGCTCAAACGCCGCATCGCCACCGGTCTGGCCGTGCGCAGCGCCTCCGGCCTGGAACCGCGTGAGGTCTTCGACGAGATCTCGGTGGTGGCCCACAAGCTGATGGCCACCCATGCCCGCCTGTTCGAGGACCAGGTGCGTCCCGCGCTGGTCAGCGAGGGCATCACCATCGCGCCGTGGGACGAGCTCAGCCCGCGAGAGCAGGAGGGGCTGGACCGGATGTTCCGCGACCAGATCTTCCCGGTGCTCACCCCCCTGGCTGTTGCCCCCGCCCACCCGTTCCCCTACATCTCCGGGCTCTCGCTCAACCTCGCTGTCCTGCTGGTCAACCCCAAGACCGAGGTCGAGCACTTCGCCCGCGTCAAGGTGCCCCGGCTGCTGCCCCGCTTCGTGCAGATCCAGTCGCCGGACCCGTCGCCGGCCCATCCCTTCCAGGCGCGGTTCGTGGCCCTGGAGGACATCATCGCGGCCCACCTGGAGCAGCTGTTCCCCGGCATGCGGGTCAGCGAGCACTTCACCTTCCGGGTCACCCGCAACGAGGACCTGGAGGTCGAGGAGGACGACGTCGAGAACCTCCTGGCAGCCCTGGAGAAGGAGCTCACCCGACGGCGCTTCGGCCCGCCGGTGCGCCTCGAGGTCGCCGACGACATGGACGACCACGTGATGGACCTGCTCGTGCGCGAGCTGGGCGTGGACCCGGGCGAGGTCTACCGCCTGCCTGCTCCCCTTGACCTGCTGGGGCTCAACGTGGTGGCCGACCTCGAGCGGTCGGAGCTGCGCTTCCCCGCGTTCGTGCCCAGGACCCACCGGGACCTTGCTCCGGTCGAGACCTCGCAGGCGAGCGACATCCTGGCCTCCATCCGGGTGAAGGACATCCTGCTCCAGCACCCCTACGACTCCTTCTCGACCTCGGTTCAGGCGTTCATCGAGCAGGCGGCAGCAGACCCGAAGGTGCTGGCCATCAAGCAGACGCTCTACCGCACCAGCGGCGACTCCCCCATCGTGGACGCCCTGATCGATGCGGCGGAGGCCGGCAAGCAGGTGCTGGCCGTCGTCGAGATCAAGGCGCGCTTCGACGAGCAGGCCAACATCTCGTGGGCCCGCCAGCTCGAGCATGCCGGCGTCCACGTCGTCTACGGCGTCGTCGGCCTCAAGACGCATGCCAAGCTCTCTCTGGTCGTCCGCCAGGAGGCCGAGGGACTGCGCCGGTACTGCCACGTCGGCACCGGCAACTACAACCCGAAGACGGCCCGCCTCTACGAGGACCTCGGCCTGCTCACCTGCAACCCCCAGGTCGGCGAGGACCTGACCCGCCTGTTCAACCAGCTCTCCGGATGGGCGCCGCGCAGCCGGTTCAAGCGCCTGCTGGTGGCGCCCCGCTCGGTCCGCTGGGGGCTGATCGACCACATCGACGCCGAGATCGAGAACGCGCGTGAAGGCCTCGGCGGCTACGTCGGCTTCAAGCTGAACTCGATCGTCGACGATCAGGTGATCGACTCGCTGTACCGGGCATCGCAGGCCGGGGTCAAAGTCGACCTCTGGGTCCGCGGCATCTGCGCCCTGCGTCCGGGAGTCAAGGGCCTGTCGGAGAACATCCGGGTGCGCTCGATCCTGGGAAGGTTCCTGGAGCACTCCCGGCTGTTCGTCTTCGGCGGCGGAGGCGAGCCCATCGTCTTCATCGGCAGCGCCGACATGATGCACCGCAACCTCGATCGCCGGGTCGAGGCCCTGATCCGGCTCGACGACCCCAGGCACATCGCGGAGATGACGTCCCTGATGAGCCTGGGCATGAGCGACGAGATGACCAGCTGGCACCTCAGCGGCGACGGCAGATGGACCCGGCATCTCCACGACGCCGAGGGCAAGGATCTGCTCGAGCTGCAGAGCACCCTCATCCAGAGCAACGCCAAGAAGCGCCGCAAGGCCCGTCGCCCAGTGATCTCCGCACGCCGTTGACGACCTGTCGGTGACCCGGTGATGACGACGCTGATGACACCGTGATCCCTGCCGCCGGGGCCTTGCCATGGCGTCGCCGACGGGGAGTCCTGCAGGTCGCCATGGTCCACCGGCCCCGTTACGGTGACTGGGCCTGGGCCAAGGGCAAGCTCGACCCGGGCGAGGAGTGGCCGGTCGCTGCGGTGCGTGAGGTCTTCGAGGAGACCGGCTTCTACGTCCGTCTGGGTCGCCCGCTGCCCCGGTCGGAATACGCCGTCCAGGACCAGGCTGGTGAGCCCACGACCAAACAGTGTCGCTACTGGGCGGCCGAGGTCGTGGGCGGTGAAGGGATCCTGGTCAACGAGATCGACGAGGTCGCCTGGCTGGACGTCCCGGCGGCGGCGGACCGGCTCAGCTACGACCGTGACCACGACCAGCTTCGCGCCCTGGAGCAGGCAGATCGCGACGGGACCCTGACCACGTGGCCGCTCGTCATCGTCCGGCACGCCAAGTCCAGGTCTCGCTCGTCATGGCGGGACGCCGACCCGTTGCGACCGCTGAACGCCCGCGGCCGCGAGCGAGCCGAGGCGCTGATCCCGATCCTGGCGGCCTACGACGTCACCCGGGTGGTCACCTCCCCGTCCGTGCGGTGCCTGGACACGGTCCTGCCGTATGCCGTGACCACGGGATGGCGGGCCCGGCTCAAGTCGGGGCTGTCCGAGGAAGGTTTCGCCGAACAGCCCGAACGCGCCCCGTATCACCTGGGCCGGCTGATCGAACGGGGCCACGCGACGGTCGTCTGCAGCCACGGCCCCGTGCTGCCGGTGCTGCTGCAACGGCTGGCCTCGATCGCCGGCCCCGATGGGGCGGACACCCCGGCCAGGGTCGCCCTGTCAGAGGCTGCGGCCAACGGCATGGGCAAGGGCGAGGCCCTGGTGGCCCACCTGGCCGGGACCGGAGCCGACGCCCGGGTTGTCGACGTCGAGCGTCACACGGCACCGTGAGCACGTCTTGACCCCTCCATGGGGTGCCGTTCACCCGCTACTCATGGCCGAGACTGCCTGTGGACACCCGAAAGCCTCGTTCCGTTCACGTTCTGTTCATCTGCCACCAAGCAGCACGACACCCGGCCTCCCTATCCTCATCGCGGCGGGCACCATTGCGCGCCGTAATCATCCCTGCTGTGGAGAGGCACCAAAATCGTGAGTATCCAGTCTCGTCGGCGACTTGCCAGTGTCACGGGCGCTGCCCTGGTCGGCACACTCGCCCTATCTGGCTGTGGTTCCGACAACAACACCAGCGCTTCCCCGAGTGCGGGCGGCAGCGCGGCGGCAAAGGTCGACTGCGCCACCGGCACCCTCAACGGCGAGGGCTCATCAGCCCAGAAGAACGCCATCGAACAGGCCATCACCGACTACCAGGACGCCTGCAAGGGCGCGACGATCAACTACAACCCGACCGGTTCTGGCGCAGGCGTCAAGCAGTTCATCGCCGGCCAGGTCGACTTCGCCGGGTCCGACTCCGCGCTGAGTGACAAGCCGAAGGCTGGCGCGACCAACATCGAGCAGGCCGACGCAGACAAGGCGTGTGCGTCCCCGGCCTGGAACCTGCCCATGGTGACCGGGCCCATCGCCGTCGCCTACAACGTCGCAGGGGTCGACAAGCTGATCCTGACCCCCGCAGTGACCGCCAAGATCTTCAACGGTCTCATCACCAAGTGGAACGACCCCGCGATCGCCGCGATCAACCCGGGCGTCAAGCTGCCGGATACGGCCATCAAGGTCTTCTTCCGCTCCGACGAGTCCGGCACGACCGACAACTTCACCAAGTACCTGAAGGCTGCAGCCCCCAAGGACTGGACCGCGGAATCGGGCAAGAAGTGGACCGGCAAGGGTGAGGGCAAGGAGAAGTCCGCCGGTGTCGCCAACGCGGTGAAAGCCACTCCCGGCGGCATCACCTACGCCGAGTGGTCCTACGCCAAGGACAACAAGCTCGGTATCGCCCAGATCGACAACGGCGCAGGCCCCGTCGAGCTGACCGGCGCGTCTGTGGGCAAGGCCGTGAGCGCCGCAAAGCAGACCGGCACCGGCAACGACCTCAAGCTGAAGCTGGACTACGCCACCAAGGAGGCCGGGGCCTACCCGATTCTGCTGGTGACCTACGAGATCGTATGCTCCAAGGGCAAGGACCCGGCCAAGGCCAAGCTGCTCTCGACCTTCCTGAAGTCATTTGCCGCAGCGGACATGCAGACCAAGCTGGAAAGCATTGGCTATGCACCGCTTCCGGCCGAGATCCAGGCCAAGGTCGAGACCGCGATCGGCGCCTTGTCCTGATCACTCAGCACACTCATTGATTGCGGGCCGACATGCCGACCATCACGGGCGTCTCTTCCGTAGATGAACTCCGCGACCCCGAGGGGCACGGTCCCCTCCTGGGGGACCGTGCCTCCACGGGCCGGCTGGGCGACCGGGTCTTCAGTGGCACGGCTCGAGGCGCGAGCCTTCTGGTCATCGCCATCGTGACCCTGGTCGGCGTGTTCCTGCTCTCTCAGGCCATACCCGCCCTGGCCAAGGACAAAGTCAACTTCCTCACCTCGACCCAGTGGAACGTCGACGGAACCCCGTTGCAGTTCGGCATCGCCAACCTGCTGTGGGTGACCGTGCTCTCCTCGGCGATCGCCATGGTGATCGCCGTCCCCCTGGGCGTGGCCGTCGCCCTGTTCATCACGCAGTACGCACCCCGCTGGCTGAGCCGGCCCGCGGCCAGCATGGTCGACCTGCTCGCGGCTGTGCCCTCGATCGTCTACGGCCTGTGGGGACTGCAGGTCCTGGGCACGCACATGGAGGGGATCCAGGCCTTCCTGATCAAGCTCTTCGGATGGATCCCGCTGTTCAAGGACGCGGGAATCGGGGCGGCCAGCACGATTCTCACGGTGGGCCTCGTACTCTCCATCATGGTGCTGCCCATCGTCACGGCGCTCTCCCGGGAGGTCTTCGCCCAGACCCCCACGACCAACATCGAGGCGGCCCTGGCCCTGGGGGCAACCCGCTGGGAGATGATTCGCACGGCAGTCCTGCCCTTCGGCAAGCCGGGAGTGATCAGTGCCTCGATGCTGGGCCTGGGCCGGGCGCTGGGTGAGACGGTGGCGGTCACGGTCATCCTCTCGGCTCTCGCCGGCAGCACGGCGTGGTCCTGGTCGGTATTCAACGGTGGCGAGACCTTCGCCTCCAAGATCGCCAACAACGCAGCCGAGTTCGACTCCCCACAGAAGGCCGGTGCCTTCATGGCCGCGGGGTTGGTCCTGTTCGGGCTGACGTTCGTGGTCAACGCGGTCGCGCGCGTCGTGATCGAACGCAGGAAGGCCTTCATCGAATGACAGCGGCAGACGTGACAGCAGCCTCAAGCCTCAGCCCGGCGAGGTTCAGGGGGTCCCCGGGGGGGCTCGACCACAGGTCGGGCGCCCGGGCCCTGCGCGACCTGCTGGCCCGCGTGGTCATGTGGACGGCTTTCGTGATCGCCATGGTGCCCCTGGCCTGGATCCTCTGGAGCGTGGTCTCCAAAGGGGCCGCGTTGCTCGTGGACAGCCACTGGTGGACCAACTCCCAGCGAGGCATCACGAACCGGGTCGTCGGCGGTGGAGCGGTGCATGCGATCGAGGGCACCATTATCGAGGCCCTGGCCACCGCCGTGATGGCAGTGCCGATCGGGGTGATGACCGCCATCTACCTGGTCGAGTACGGCCGTGGGCGGCTCGCCAGGACGGTGAGCTTCACCGTCGACATCCTCACCGGGATCCCGTCCATCGTGGCCGCGCTCTTCATCTATGCCATCTGGGTCACCACGTTCGGGTTCCAGCGGGTGGGGTTCGCCGTGACCCTGGCCCTGGTCCTGCTGATGATCCCGGTCGTCGTGCGCTCGACCGAGGAGATGCTCAAGCTGGTGCCCAATGAGCTGCGCGAGGCCTCCTACGCGCTGGGAGTGCCGAAGTGGACGACGATCGCGCGGATCGTCGTCCCCACCGCCTTCTCCGGAATCATCACCGGTGTCCTGCTCGGTCTGGCCCGGATCATGGGAGAGACCGCGCCGCTGCTGATCCTGGGGCCGTACACCAAGACCATCGCCACCGACCTCTTCGGCGGGCTCATGCCCACGCTCCCGACCATGATCAACCAGGACCGCACGGAAGTGCTGCAACCTGCGGTCGACCGCGTCTGGGGGGCGGCTCTGACCCTTATCCTGATGATATTGCTGCTGAACATCGCCGGGCGTCTCGTCTCCCGCCTGGGCGCGCCCAAGACCTGACCAGTACCGGCACCGGCATACCGAGCTTCCTGCTACAGACACGAAGGACAACCACACCTGATGGCCAAGCGAATCGACGTGAAGGACCTCAACATCTTCTATGGCTCCTTCAAGGCCGTTGAGGACGTCACGATGACGGTCGAGCCACGCTCCGTCACGGCCTTCATCGGCCCTTCTGGTTGTGGCAAGTCGACGCTGCTGCGGACGTTCAACCGGATGCACGAGGTCATTCCCGGCGCACGGGTCCAGGGATCTGTCCACCTCGACGACGCCGACATCTATGGCGCGGATGTGGACCCGGTGGCTGTCCGGCGCACCGTCGGCATGGTGTTCCAGCGGCCGAACCCCTTCCCCACGATGACTATCGGGGACAACGTGGCGGCCGGGTTGCGGCTCAACGGCATGAAGGACAAGAAGATCCTCGCCGAGAAGATCGAGGCCTCGCTGCGCAGCGCGAACCTGTGGAACGAGGTCAAGGACCGGCTGAACAAGCCCGGTGCCGGCCTCTCCGGTGGTCAGCAGCAGCGGCTGTGCATCGCCCGGGCCATCGCCGTCGAGCCTCAGGTGCTCCTGATGGACGAACCCTGTTCGGCGCTGGACCCGATCTCGACGCTGGCCATCGAGGACCTCATCGGCGAGCTGAAGAGCACGTACACGATCGTGATCGTCACCCACAACATGCAGCAGGCAGCCCGGGTCTCGGACCGGACCGGGTTCTTCAACCTGGCGGCGACGGGCAAGCCGGGGCGGTTGATCGAGATGGACGACACGCACAAGATGTTCAGCAACCCGACCGAACGCACCACGGAGGACTACATCTCCGGTCGCTTCGGCTGACCCCTACTCAGTCAGGGGGACCGGGCCGCCATCTTGCGGATCGAGCCCGAGAAGGCGGTCCACCTCGTCCATCCGCAGCGGCCGGTCGCTGGAGGTCGCTGCCACCACGAGCACGCTGACGAGCTCGATCTCGGACTCCAGAGCATCATCGGTGAGGACGTCGTCGAGACTGCCATCGAGATCGTCATCGTGAGCTTCGGCGGTGGGCATGGTTCCAATCTACGCGCACAGGCGACGTCTTTTGGACCACTTTGTTGACGTCGGGCCGGGAGCGCCTCACGGCACGTGGCCGCTCGTGGCGGCTTGATTTGGGACCCGGGGCTACCGCGGCCCGACGTAGGAAAACTGTAACCCGCCGGAGCCTCCAGTGGCGAAATCAAGAGTGACGAAAGCCAGTCAGAGAAGATCGCCCTTGCGCCACAGCCGGGCACAGGCCTCGAGGTCATCTGCGGTGGTCAGCAGGGAGGCTGCGCGCCTGGTCTGGGCCGAGCCCCACAGCGGGTCGAGGGCCTCGGAGTCGTTGGCACGCTGGGCACGTCCGGCCGCGACCACCCGGCAGAACCCCGAAGCCCGCTCCAGCGCGACGGCCAGGTCACCCTCGAACACGCCGGTCAGGATGGCGTCGGTGAGCTCGCGCAGCTCGACGGGCCCCGGGGGCTCGGCAACGCCGGCCACCACGTGCGGGACGTCGGCATACCGCACCCCCGCGGTGTAGTCCGCGCTCGCACCCAGCGCGTCGCGGCACACCCACTCCCGCAGGGCGTAGAGCCGCCACAGGGCTCCCGGGAGAGTGCGGGCGGGGCGCTCGGCCCACAGCTCGGCGAGGGTGGACAACCCGAGATCGTCGACGAGGGCGACGAGCCGGGCCGTGAGCTCGGGATCGTGGGCGACCCTGCCGGTCCTGACGATGACTGCCGCGGTCTCATGGGCGACCTCGGTGACCCGGGCCGGGTCAAGGGACTCCGGCCCACCCCGGGAGTCCATCGACACCGGGGTGAAGAACGCCGGTCGCCGGGGAGTCGCCCGGTCCTGGTTGTTCTGCGCCATCAGATGATCTTCGCACGATCTCGGCTCGACGCGTCTTGGCCCAGCTAACGGAGACCGCTACAGGGGTTCGAAGGCGGTGACTGTCAGGACGGCTTCGCCTGCTTCGTCGGAGGCCTCCAGGTCCACGGCAGCGGTGATGGCCCAGTCGTGGTCGCCGTCGGGGTCGTCGATGACCTGGCGGACGACCCAGCGGCGAGCAGATGGCTCTTTGGCGATCTGCAGCATCTGCGGCCCGCGGGCGTCCGGACCGGTGCCCATCCACTCGTGATCCTCGAAATAGGCCTGTATGCCGTCCTCCCAGGCCTCCTCGCCGAAGTCGGGGTCCAGCTCGCCGAGGTCGATCCACCGACGCAGGGCGGCCAGCTCCACCCGCCGGTACATCGCGTTGCGGACCAGCACCCGGAAGGCGCGCTCGTTGGTGGTGATCGGCTTGGGCTGTGCGGCCAGCGAGTCCGGCGTGATCTCCCCCATGAGATTCCCGGGATCGTCGGGGTCGGTCAGCTGCTCCCACTCGTCGAGCAGGCTGGAGTCGGTCTGCCGGACGACCTCGCCGATCCACTCGATCAGGTCGATGAGCTCCTCGGTCTTCGCACTGTCGGGGACCGTCTGGCGCAGCGCCTTGTAGGCGTCCGACAGGTACCGCAGCACCATCCCCTCCGAACGGGTCAGGCCGTAGAACTGCACGAGCTCACCGAAGGTCATGGCCCGTTCGAACATGTCGCGCAGCACGGACTTGGGCGACAGCTCGGTCTCGGAGATCCAGGGGTGCCCCTGGCGATACAGCTCGTAGGTGGCCTCGAGCAGGTCCAGAAGGGGCTTGGGCCAGGTGATCTCGTCGAGCAGCTCCATCCGCTCGTCGTACTCGATGCCCTCGGCCTTCATCTGCGAGATCGCCTCGCCCCGGGCCTTGTGCCGCTGCGCGGTCAGTACCGGTCGCGGGTCCTCGAGGGTCGCTTCCAGGATGGAGACCACATCCAGGGCGTAGGTCGGTGACTCGCGATCCAGGACGTCGAAGGTCGCGAGCGCGAAGGTCGAGAGCGGCTGGTTGAGGGCGAAGCCGAACTGTAGGTCCTCGGTGACCCGCATGGTCCTGCCTGTCTCGTCCGGTGGCTCGAGCCGCTCGACCACGCCGGCGCTGAGCAGGGTCCGGTAGATCTGGATGGCTCGCCGGGACAGCCGGGCCTGGTTGCGCGGCTCCTCGTGGTTGTCCCGCAGGAGCTGACGCATCGACTCGAACGGGTCGCCCTCTCGCTCGATGACGTTCAGCAGCATGGAGTGGCTGACCCGCATCCGGGAGACCAGCGGCTCGGGCTCGGCCTCGACCAGCCTCTCGAAGGTGGCCTTGTTCCAGGTGACGAAGCCCTCCGGGGGTTTCTTGCGCTGGATCTTGCGCAGCTTCTTCGGGTCGTCGCCCGCCTTGGCCACGGCCTTGGCGTTCTCCACGTCGTGGTCCGGCGCCTGCACGACCACCGACCCGGACGTGTCATACCCGGCCCGGCCCGCCCGCCCGGCGATCTGGTGGAACTCGCGGGCCTTGAGCACCCGCTGGCGCGAGCCGTCGTACTTGGACAGCCCGGTGAAGACCACGGTGCGGATGGGCACGTTGATCCCGACGCCGAGCGTGTCGGTGCCGGCGATGACCTTGAGCAGGCCGGCCTGGGCGAGCTGTTCGACGAGGCGACGGTACTTGGGCAGCATTCCCGCGTGGTGGACGCCGATCCCGTGGCGCACCAGCCTGGACAGCGTCTTGCCGAAGCCGGACGAGAACCTGAACCCGCCGATCAGGGCGGCTATCGCGTCTTTCTCCTCGCGGGTGCAGACGTTGATCGACATGAGGGCCTGAGCACGCTCGAGGGCGGACGCCTGGGTGAAGTGCACGACGTAGATCGGGGCCTGATGGGTGGCCAGCAGCTCCTCCAGCGTCTCGTGCAGGGGCGTGATCGCGTAGGAGTAGCTCAACGGCACCGGACGCTCGACCGAGGTCACCACGGCCGTGGTGCGCCCGGTGCGCCGGGTCAGGTCGGACTGGAACCGCTCGACGTCGCCCAGGGTCGCCGACATCAGGATGAACTGGGCCTGCGGCAGCTCCAAGATCGGCACCTGCCACGCCCAGCCCCGATCGGGCTCGGCGTAGAAGTGGAACTCGTCCATGACGACCTGGCCGACATCGGCACCCTTGCCCTCGCGCAGCGCGATGTTGGCCAGCACCTCGGCGGTGCAGCAGATGATCGGCGCCTTGTTGTTGACCGAGGCGTCGCCGGTCAGCATGCCGACGTTGGCGGCACCGAAGATGTCGCAGAGCGCGAAGAACTTCTCGGACACCAGGGCCTTGATCGGCGCGGTGTAGTAGGTGCGCTTGCCCTGGGCCAGCGCGGCGAAGTGCGCCCCGGTCGCAACCAGGGTCTTGCCCGAGCCGGTGGGCGTCGACAGGATCACGTTCGAGCCCGTCATGATCTCGATGACGGCCTCTTCCTGGGCCGGGTACAGGGTGATCCCGAGCTGCTCCACCCAGGTCGCGAAGGCGTCATACAGGCTGTCCGCATCGCGGGCTTGCGGGCTGGTTGGCAGGAGCTCGGTGAGTGTCATCAGGGAACCAACGGTATGCCGTGTGCGACCTGTCGTGGTCAGGCTGGTCGGTCCCTGGCCGCTTCCTCGCGCACGCGGGGCTCGGTCCGACGCTCCGGATGGACGCCGTGCTTGTCCGCGTAGAAGGCGCGAACCAGGTCCATGTCGGCCCTGACATCGCCGGACGGCATGAACGAGGGGCCGAATCCCAGGGTGCGGGTGGGCCCGTCGATGAAGCCCATGCTGATCGGCAGACCTGTCTGCCGGGCGATCCGGTAGAAGCCGGACTTCCAGTAGTCGCGCTTCTTGCGGGTGCCCTCGGCGGCGATGATCAGCAGGAACGGCTCGCCGCTCCTGGCCTCGGCGAGCAGGTCACGCACCACGGCGCCGGGGTTGTCGCGATCCAGCGAGATCCCGCCGTTGGCTCTCAGCAGCGGGCCGAGCGGGGTACGCATGATCTCTGCCTTGATCAGCACGCGTGGGGGGACGCCGCCACTCCACATGAGCAGCAGCATGGCGACCCAGTCCCAGTTGGACGTGTGCGGTGCCCCGACCAGGATGCCGGAGCTGGGCACCTCACCCACCGTGTGCCAGCGGGCCAGCCGCAACGTCAGCCGAGCAAATGCCTTGCGCACGATCAACCCTCTCCATGTGACACCGGCGGAAGGGCCCAGCGTAATCGCGGCGGGCGCGCGCTGCTGACGCGGCAGAGCGCGTCCTTGACCTGCCGAGACGCCTTCAGTCAGACCGCCGGGGTCAATCCCTGCTGGTCACCCGCTGCTCGACCAGGCGAGCCACCAGAAGAGTCGATGTAGCCGTCGACGGTCACGAACTTCTCTGCCATAGGGCTGGCCTCTCCCATTCGGTCGCTGGGGCCTGACCGGTCACCGCCCTCCGGAGCTGGCCCGCCGGTCCGACATGACGCGCTTCACCAGGATCAGGGGGAGGATCAGCCCTGCGATGAGGGCTGCGAGCCACACGATGATGGTCGCCAGGACCCACGTCGACAACCCGGTGATCTGGAGCCCGTCCGAGACCAGCCCCGTCACGAGCAGCCCGAC
>DASVKO010000055.1:0-9626 GCA_036385355.1 Dermatophilaceae bacterium | reverse complement strand
TGCTCGATGCCGTTCCCCTGGACCCCTCACGGGTTCATCCGATGCCTGCCTCCGACGGGCCGGACGGACCTGACGTCGACGCGGCGGCGCTCCGTTACGCCCGCGAGCTGGCCGAGGCGGCGCGCGGCGGCCACGACGTCCCGGAGTTCGACGTCCTGATGCTCGGCGTGGGACCGGACGCCCATGTGGCCTCGCTCTTCCCGGAACACCCGGCCCTCCATGAAGGCGACGCGTCGACCATCGGCGTTCGCGGGGCACCGAAACCGCCACCCGTCAGGGTGTCCATGACGTTCCCGAGCCTGTGCGCCGCGCGCGACCTGTGGTTCCTGGTCGCCGGACCGGACAAGGCCGGCGCGGTCGGCCTGGCGCTGTCCGGGGCCGGCCCGATGCAGGCACCCGCAGCCGGCGCGGTCGGCCTTCGGTCAACCACGTGGCTTCTGGACCGGGATGCTGCCACCCACGTGCCCACCCAGCTGATCCGTCTGGCCAGCCACTAGACCATCGGGCATCCAAGGGACCCGTTGGTCATGCCGCAGACCACTGGCAATCCCTGGGATCAGTAGTCATGCCGCAGACCAGGGGTGACCCACTGGATCGTGTCGCCGGCCAACGGGCTTATCCGTGCCCTTCAGGACGGCCCCCAACTGACTCTCCGGCGGGCGCCTCTGTCCTTCAGTCGGGCGCCTCTATCTGATGAGACCCCGGTCGCGCAGGGTCTGAAGTGCCTCGTCCAGGATCGCCTCGCCCTCGGTCTGGCTGCGGCGTTCCTTCACATAGGCCAGGTGGGTCTTGTAGGGCTCGATGCGGATGGCCGGCGGCGGGTTGGCCTGGTCCTGACCTGCCGGCAGGCCACAGCGCGGGCAGTCCCAGCTCTCGGGGACGGCGAGACTGATCTCGTCTGCAAACGTCGGGCGCGTCTCGTGACCGTTGCTGCACCAGTACGAGATGTAGACGCACGGGGCTGCATCACCACGCTCGGCCTCCCCCGTGGGGCCAGCACCAACTCGGCTCCCCCGGATCGCGTTGCCACTAGCCACGATTTTGCTCCTTGAGGTTCAGGTCAACTCGAGCAGTGCGATGTGGTACCTCTGCGATACGGCGTGGGACTAGCTGTTGAAGCGCTCTATGAGGTTGAGGCCGACGACGGTGGCGCCCCACACCAGCCCCAGGGCGACGGTGAAACGGTCCAGGTTGCGCTCAGCGACCGAGGAACCGCTCATGGTGCTGGACATGCCTCCGCCGAACATGTCGGAGAGACCACCGCCCTTGCCCTTGTGCAGCAGGACCAGCAGGGTCAGGAGCAGGCCAGACACGACGAGCAGCACCTGCAGCCCGATCTTCACGGCATTCACGTAAGTTAGACCCAATCTCGTTCGACATCAGTGCGGTCGCACCAAGCACGACCCAAACCACAGGGTACCTGACGGCCCCCGCGTAGCCGCCCCGCCTCGCGAGTGAATCGCCGTGCGATCATCCTCGCCAGGTCGGAGCGACCGGGGCGCACTCTCAGCCGGCGGTGACGTGGTCGCGGTAGCGGCAGATCGACACGAACTCGTCTGCCACGATCGCGGCGCCACCGACCAGCGCTCCGTCCACGTCGGTCTGGGCCATGATCGCGGCCACGTTGCTGGCCTTGACCGACCCCCCGTAGAGGATGCGGATGCCGTCGGCGATGTCGCCGGAGTACAGCTCGGCCAGCCTCGTGCGGATCGCCGAGCAGACCTCCTGCGCGTCTGCCGGGGTCGCCACCTCACCGGTCCCGATGGCCCAGATCGGCTCGTAGGCGATGACGATGGAGCGGACGAGCTCGGCGCTGACACCATCGAGGGCCGCGTCGACTTGCGCCAGGACATGTTCGACCTGCCGGCCCTCCTTGCGCACCTCAAGACCCTCGCCACAGCACAGGATCGGGGTCAGGCCGTGCTTGTACGCCGCCTTCACCTTGGCGCCCACCACCGCGTCATCCTCGGCGTGGTACTGCCGGCGCTCGCTGTGGCCGACCGCGACATAGGCACAGCCCAGCTTGGACAGGAACGCGCCCGAGATCTCGCCGGTGTAGGCGCCGGCGTCGTGGACCGAGAGGTCCTGCGCCCCGTGCTTGAGGAGCAGCTTGTCACCCTCGATCAGCGTCTGGACACTTCGCAGGTCGGTGAACGGCACGAGGACGGCGACCTCGACCGCGCTGTAGTCGTGCTTGGCGTCACGAAGGGTCCAGTCGAGCTTCTGAACCAGGTGGGTGGCCTCGAGGTGGTCGAGGTTCATCTTCCAGTTGCCCGCCATGAGAGGCGTGCGGTTGCTTGTTGCCATTGGGGTTCAGCCTTCCAGAACTGTAAGGCCGGGGAGCGCCTTGCCCTCCAGGTACTCGAGGCTGGCACCTCCACCGGTTGAGATGTGCCCGAACTGGCTGTCCTCGAAGCCCAGCTGGCGGACGGCCGCAGCCGAGTCGCCACCGCCGATGACCGTCAGCGCGCCCTTGGCCGTAGCGTCGACCAGTGCCTGCGCGACGACCTTGGTGCCCGCCGCGTAGGGAGCCATCTCGAACGCACCCATCGGGCCGTTCCAGAAGACGGTGCGGGCGTCGGCCAGCTTGGCCGCGAAGGCCTTTGCCGACTCGGGGCCGATGTCGAGACCGATCCGGTCGGCCGGAATGCTGTGAGCGTCGACCACGCTGTGCTCTGCGTCAGCCGAGAAAGCCGTGGCAGCAACGATGTCCGTGGGCAGGATGATCTCCACCCCACGCTCCTGAGCCTGTGCGAGGTAGCCCTTGACCACGTCGATCTGGTCCGCCTCGAGCAGGCTCTTGCCGACCTCGTGGCCCTGTGCCGCAAGGAAGGTGAAGACCATGCCACCACCGATCAGCAGGCGGTCGGCGGTCTTCAGCAGGTTGGCGATGACGAGCAGCTTGTCGCTGACCTTGGCGCCGCCGAGCACCACCGCGTAGGGGCGTTCGACGGACTCGGTCAGGCGCTTGAGCACCTCGACCTCGGTCTGGACGAGCCCTCCGACGGCGTGCGGCAGTCGCTGCGCGACGTCATACACGCTGGCCTGCTTGCGATGCACGACACCGAAACCATCGCTGACGAACACGTCGGCCAGGGAGGCCAGCTCGTCGGCGAACGCCCCGCGTGCGGCATCGTCCTTGGACGTCTCTCCCGGGTTGAACCGCAGGTTCTCCAGCAGCGCCACCTGCCCGTCGCCGAGTGCGGCAACGGCGGACCGGGCGGACTCGCCGACCGTGTCGGTGGCGAAGACGACCGGCGTGCCGAGCAGCTCCTCGAGCCGCCGGGCAACCGGCGCCAGGGAGTACCTGGCCTCGGGTGCACCCTTGGGCCTGCCGAGGTGGGCGCACACGACAACGCGTGCGCCTGCCTCGAGCAGGGCCTTGATGGTGGGCACCGAAGCCCGCACCCGACCGTCATCGGTGATGGTTCCCTCGGAGTCGAGAGGGACGTTCAGGTCACTTCGGACCAGGACGCGCTGCCCGCGAAGGCCGCCGGCCTGGATGAGGTCGAGTGCAGTCTTCATCGTGCGGTCAGAGCGTCTTGCCGACGTACGTGATCAGGTCGACGAGGCGGTTTGAGTAGCCCCACTCGTTGTCGTACCAGCCGACGACCTTCGCCATGTTGCCGTTGACGTAGGTGAGGCCGGAGTCGAAGATGCACGACGCCGGGTCGGTGACGATGTCCGTCGAGACGATCGGGTCCTCGGTGTAGGACAGGTACCCCTTGAACGCGCCCTCGGAAGCGGCCTTGATCGCGGCGTTGATCTCTTCCTTGGTGGCCGGCGTCTTCAGCTGGACGGTCAGGTCGGTGGCCGACCCCGTCGGCAGCGGAACCCGCATGGCGTAGCCGTCGAGCTTGCCCTTGAGCTGTGGCATGACCAGGGCGATGGCCTTGGCCGCGCCGGTCGTGGTCGGGATCATGTTCAGCGCGGCGGCGCGAGCACGACGCAGGTCCTTGTGCGGGTAGTCCAGAACGTTCTGGTCATTGGTGTAGGCGTGGATGGTCGTCATTAGGCCACGCTCGATGCCGAACGTGTCGTCGAGGACCTTGGCCATCGGCGCGAGGCAGTTCGTGGTGCAGGAGGCGTTGGAGATGATGTTGTCCGTCGCCGGGTTGTAGTCCTCGTGGTTGACGCCCATCACGATGGTGATGTCCTCGCCCTTGGCCGGCGCGGAGATGATGACCTTCTTGGCGCCCGCGGTGATGTGCTTGCCTGCGCTGGCCGCGTCCACGAAGAAGCCGGTCGACTCGATGACGACGTCGGCACCGACCTTGGCCCAGGGCAGTGCGCCCGGGTCGCGCTCTGCGAAGACGGGGAAGCTTGCCTTGCCTTCGACGGTGATCTCACCGTCGCCGGCGACGACGTCCTTGCCGAGGCGGCCGAGGATGCTGTCGTACTTGAGCAGGTGCGCAAGAGTCTTCGTGTCCGTCAGGTCGTTGACGGCGACGATCTCGATGTCCGCGCCGGACGCCTGCACGGCACGGTAGAAGTTGCGGCCGATGCGGCCAAAGCCATTGATTCCAACGCGAATAGTCACGAGGTGAAGCCTTCCTGGACGGGTCTTTTCGGTGCGACGTGGCCGCACCCGGATGACATCTTCGTCACGATTATCCTAAGCGATACCGCGGGACAAGCAGAAGGCACCCCCAGGGTCAACAGTGAGGCAGCGAAACGGTCGGCCGGCGGCCCCGGGCGTCCCGCTTTGCCGGGGGTCGACAGTCTCAGGCATCCAGCATGTCGGGGGTGAGGTTGGCGTCGGTTCCGTCGATACCCAGATCGCTCGCCCGCTTGTCCGCCATGGCCAGCAGCCGACGGATCCGGCCCGCCACCGCGTCCTTGGTCATCTGCGGGTCTGCCAGCTGACCGAGCTCCTCGAGGCTGGCCTCCTTGTGTTCCAGGCGCAGCTTGCCGGCTTCGCTCAGATGATCGGGGACGTCTGTCCCCAGGATCTCCAGCGCGCGCTCGACACGGGCGCCGGCCGCAACGGCTGCACGCGCGGAACGGCGCAGGTTGGCATCGTCGAAGTTGGCCAGCCGGTTGGCGGTGGCGCGCACCTCGCGCCGCATCCGGCGTTCCTCCCAGGCAAGCTTCGCCTCATGGGCGCCGAGCTTGGTGAGCATGTCGCCGATCGCATCGCCATCGCGGATGACGACACGGTCCACCCCGCGCACCTCGCGCGCCTTGGCCTGCAGACCGAGGCGTCTGGCCGCACCCACCAGGGCGAGGGCGGCCTCCGGACCGGGGCAGGTGACCTCGAGGGCAGCGGAGCGGCCGGGCTCGGTCAGCGATCCGTGAGCGAGAAAGGCACCGCGCCAGGCGGCCTCGGCGTCGCATACCGACCCGCTGACCACCCGGGGGGGCAGGCCACGCACCGGGCGACCGCGACCGTCGATCAGTCCCGTCTGACGGGCCAGCGCCTCACCGTCCTGGACGACTCCGACGACATACCGGCTGCCACGGCGAATCCCCCCGGGGGACAGCACCGTGATCTCACTGGTGTGCCCGTAGACGTCGGAGATGTCCTTGCGAATTCGGCGAGCGGCCGCAGCGGTATCCAGCTCGGCCTCGACGACGATCCGACCGCCCACGATGTGCAGCCCGCCGGCGAACCGCAACGTCGTGGCCACCTCTGCCTTGCGACAGCAGGGCTTGGTCACCGTGAGCCGGCTCAACTCGTCCTTCACCCTTGCCGTCATCGCCATAGGAGCCATCCTGCCACCCACCGCAACTCTGGAGACTGTCACTGACCGACAGATTTCAGCGGATGATGTCGCGGTAGGCCGCGGCCAGCCGCAGCGAGTCGTGGTGACCCGGTCGCTCACGCTCCCCCACGCTTGCCAGGACCAGCTCGGCTCCCAGGTCCGCGGCCACCCGCCGCAGCAGAGCCTCGTCATCGACGATGTCGGGGTCGGCCAGCACCACGTCCAGACGCAGCTCGGGAGCATGTGCGGCCAGGACCTCGAGATGGTTCTTCGCCGAGAAGCCCACGGTCTCAACGGTGTGCATGACGAGGTTGAGGGTGAGTACCCGTCTGGCACGGGTGGTGATGAGCGCGTCCCGGATTCCGGGGACCAGGAGGTGCGGTATGACCGAGGTGAACCAGGAACCGGGCCCCAGGATCACCCAGTCGGCGGCGTGGATGGCCGCCACCGCCTCGTCGCAGGCGGGCGGTTCCTGCGGGTTGATCCGCACCGAGAGAACCCTCCCCTGGGTGGTGGCGACGGCAGCCTGGCCATGAACCGAGGTGATCTCGAACGGGTGGTCCGGATGAGCACCCAGCACGTTGGCCTCGATGTTCAGCGGCACCGCAGCCATCGGCAGCACCCGGCCGCGAGCGTTGAGCAGGCGGCCCACCAGATCCAGGCCGCCGACCGTGTCCCCCAGCAGGTCCCACAGCGAGACGATCAGCAGGTTGCCCACGGCGTGCCCACCGAGCGGGCCGTCACCTGCGAACCGGTGCTGCAGAAGGTCGCGCCACTGATGGCCCCATTCCGAGTCGTCACACAGCGCGGCCAGGGCCATCCGCAGGTCCCCGGGCGGCAGGACGTCGAACTCGTCGCGCAGCCGTCCACTCGAGCCTCCGTCGTCGGCAACAGTCACCACGGCCGTGATCTGGTCGGTGAGCAGGCGAACTGCCCGCAGCGACGCAGCCAGGCCATGGCCCCCTCCGAGGGCCACCACTACCGGGCTGGTCACTCGCGGCCCAGATCGCGATGCACCAGGATGGTCGCGACGTCCTCGCTGTTCAGCCTCTGCGCGAGCGCCTCGGCAATGGCCACCGAGCGATGCTTGCCACCGGTACAACCCACGGACAGGGTGACGTAGCGCCGCCCTTCACGTTGATAGCCGACGATCATCGGCTGCATCAGGTCGACGACGCGGTCGAGGAACTCCCCGGCCCCCCGCTTGTTCAGGACGTAGGTGGACACCGCCGGGTCCGTGCCGTTCTTGGTCCGGAGCTCGGGGATCCAGAACGGGTTGGGCAGGAAACGCATGTCGAAGACCAGGTCGGCATCCAGCGGGATGCCGTACTTGAACCCGAAGGACATCACCGCGATGCGCAGTCGCGGACCATCGGAACCGGCGAAGATCTGGGACACCTTGGCCGACAGCTGATGCACGTTCAGACCGGAGGTGTCGATCACGACGTCGGCCTCGGAGCGCAGGTCCCCCAGCAGGTCGCGCTCCTGGATGATCCCGTCCAGCATTCGTCCCTGACCCTGCAGGGGGTGCGGACGACGGACGCTCTCGAAGCGTCGTACGAGGGCCTCGTCGGTGGCATCGACGAAGATCACCCTCGGCGCCCAGCCCATCCCGCGCAGGGACTGAATAGCGTCCCGGAAAGCGGTGAAGAACACCCTGCTGCGGACGTCGATCACCGCCGCGACCCTCGTGACACCGCCACCGGAGGCCTGGGCTGCCAGGGTGGCCATCGGGAGCATCAGCTGCGGCGGGAGGTTGTCAACGACATACCAGCCGAGGTCCTCCAGCACGTTGGCGGCGGTGCTGCGGCCGGCTCCGCTCATGCCGGTGAGGATGACCAGCTCAGTCGCGTCAGGGTCGTTGACCGGTCCCGAGCTGTCCGCAGAAGCTCCGGTGCCCGGACCGGGATAGTCGGTTGTCATCGCTGTCCTCGCTGTCTAGTCGGGGTTGCATGGAGGCAAGCAGAGCATGGAGGCAGGCAGAGCATGTCAGGCAGGCAGAGCATGTCAGGCAAGCACCTCACCCGTCGTCACGTTGACAGCCGGCTCAGGCTGGGTCGCCGGATGGTGAAGTGTCACATGAATCGTCGCAGCAAGAGCGGTGCCGATGCCCGGAACCTCCCGGATCTGCTCCGCCGAGGCCTCCCTGAGCCGCTTGACCGAGCCGAAGTGCGTCAGCAGCGCCTTGCGCCGAACCTGGCCGAGCCCCGGGATGTCATCAAGCACACTGGTGGTCATCGCCTTTGACCGCCGTTGGCGATGGAACGTGATGGCGAACCGGTGCGCCTCGTCACGCACGCGCTGCAGCAGGTACAGACCCTCGCTGCTGCGCGGGAGGATCACCGGGAACTCCTGACCGGGGACCCAGACCTCCTCGAGACGCTTGGCCAGGCCGACCAGGGCCACATCGTCGATCCCCAACTCCACCAGGGCCGCCCGGGCCGCGTTGACCTGGGGAAGACCGCCGTCGACGACGACGAGGTTGGGGGGGTAGGCGAACCGTCGCGGCCGGCCGGTCTCCGGGTCGATGGCAGTCACAGGCTCGATGTCGCCGGCCTCGACCCGGTCGTCGAGGTAGCGCCTGAACCTTCTGGTGAGCACCTCATGCATGGCCGCGGTGTCGTCGATCTGCGGGTTCACCTCGCCGGTCGGCCCGATGGCACCCTTGACGACGAAGCGGCGGTACTCGGACTTGCGCGGGAGCCCGTCCTCGAAGACGACCATGGAAGCCACCACGTTGGTGCCCTGGATATGGCTGACGTCGAAGCACTCGATCCGCAGTGGAGCGCTGGTCAGGTCGAGTCCGTCCTGGAGCTCCTGCAGGGCCAGGCCGCGGGCCGTGAGATCCCCCGCCCTGGTCACCTTGTGACGGACCAGCGCCTGTTCCGCATTGCGCCTGACCGTCTCCATGAGCGCTCGCTTGTCACCGCGCTGCGGGACCCTCAGATCGACCTGGGCGCCGCGCAGCCTGCTGAGCCACTCCCCCAGGTGCACCGGATCCGGCGGGAGCACCGGGACCAGGACCTCACGCGGCACGCCCTCGGGCGACTCCCCGCCATAGACCTGCTGGAGCAGGTGCTCGACGACCGATGCGAGCTCCGTGGCGTCCTCCGACCCGCGTTCGGCCACCCAGCCACGCTGACCGCGAACGCGTCCGCCGCGGACGTGGAAGACCTGCACCGCAACCTCGAGCTCGTCCTCGGCCAGGGCGAACACGTCGGCGTCGGTGGCATCGGCCAGGACCACGGCTGACTTCTCCAGGGCCCTGGTCAGAGCGCCGAGGTCGTCACGCAGCCTGGCCGCCTGCTCGTAGTCGAGCTCAGCGGCCGCCGCCTTCATCCGGGCCTCGAGGCGCTTGACGAACCTGCCGGTGTTGCCGGCCATGAAGTCACAGAACTCCTCGGCGATGATGCGGTGCTCATCGACACTGACCCGCCCGACGCACGGGGCCGAGCACTTGTCGATGTAGCCGAGCAGGCATGGCCGGCCAACCTGCCCGGCACGTCGGAAGACCCCGTTGCTGCAGGTGCGCACGGGGAACACCCGCAACAGCTGGTCGAGCGTCTCGCGGATCGCCCACGCATGCGCGTAGGGACCGAAGTATCGCGTCCCCTTGCGCTTGGACCCACGCATCACCTGGGCGCGGGGAAACTCCTCACCCATGGTCACCGCGAGGTAGGGGTAGGACTTGTCGTCCCGGTACTTGACGTTGAAGCGCGGGTCGAACTCCTTGATCCAGGAGTACTCGAGCTGGAGGGCCTCGACCTCGTTGGCCACGGTGGTCCACTCGACGCTGGCACCGGTCGTGACCATCGATGCGGTCCGCGGGTGCAGCGCCGAGATGTCCTGGAAGTAGGACGAGAGCCGTGAGCGCAACGAGTTGGCCTTGCCCACGTAGATGACCCGGCCGTCGGCATCCCG
>DASVKO010000054.1:0-9921 GCA_036385355.1 Dermatophilaceae bacterium | reverse complement strand
TGGCGATGCTCACCCCATCGTTGGTGATGGTGGGCGCACCCCACTTCTTCTCGAGGACGACATTGCGGCCCTTCGGTCCGAGGGTCACCTTGACGGCGTCGGCGAGGATGTTCATTCCCCGCTCGAGACCGCGGCGAGCCTCCTCATCGAAAGCGATGATTTTGGCCATTCGGGTGGTACCTCCCACGCGAAACGGATGGGTGGCTGAATGGTGCCCGCGACGGACGGACCGGAGGCGACGTGCGCCGTTCGCACGCGTTCTCCGACCCTCACCAGACAGTCTGAATTATCACTCTCATGGTGAGAGTGCTAACCCAATGATTAGCACTCGACCCCCTCGAGTGCAAATGAGGGCCCGCGCCACGGCCCGGGCAACCGGCCCGCCCGGTAGGGCAAGCACGCCTGCGGGCCGCCTGCCCTGCTCGCAGGCTTCCTTGACGGGCTGCGGGGCCCACATTCCTTCGTGCCTCGTATGCCGTGTGCCCGGGCCGTCCTGCCGGAGCCCGGGGGTCAGGGGTCAGGACCGGAGGCTCAGGCCCGGGCGTCCATCCGCCGGGCCGAGCGCGCCCGCTGACGGGTAGCGCGAAGTCGGTGCAGGCGCTTGATCAGCATCGGGTCGGCCTCCAGGGCGGCCGGGTTGTCGATCAGGGCATTGAGCACCTGGTAGTACCGGGTGGCGTTCATGTCGAACAGCTCACGGATCGCCTGTTCCTTGGCGCCGGCGTACTTCCACCACTGACGCTCGAAGGCGATGATCTCGCGGTCGCGGTCGCTGAGCCCGCCCGACGGCGAGGTCTCGATCTGTGTCGCGACGCCCTGTTGTGTGGTCGTCATCTGGCCCTCCAAGTCGATAGCGTGCGAGTCAATCGTAACTGCCGAATCACACCGATGTCATTCCTGGGCCATCGTGTCGAGAATTGCGAGGATGTCATCTTCGGTGGTCGTGGGATTGACGATGGCGAACCTGGCCACCGTCTCACCCTCGTGCGAGGTCGGCACGACGAAGGCAAGCTCCTCGCGCAGCATCTCAGCACTCCAGAGCTGATAGTCCGCAGGTTCCCATCCGTGCCGCCGGAAGACCACGACGGACAGGTCGGCCTCGCGCAGCGCCTCCAGATACGGCCGTCGGGCGATCTCTGCCTCCGCGAACCGGGTCACTTCCAGGGTCCGCTCGATCGCCTCCGTATAGGCCCTGGTGCCGTGAGTAGCCAGCGAGAACCACAGCGGCAGCCCCCGTGCCCGGCGGGTCAGCCCGATCGCGTACTCGGACGGGTTCCACTCCGCATCGCTGAGCACGTCCAGATACGACGCCTTCTGGGTGTTGGCCCCGCGTGCCAGGGCGGGTTCGCGATACAGCAGGGCGCAGCAGTCATAGGGCGCGAAGAGCCACTTGTGCGGGTCGACGATGAAGGAGTCGGCCTGCTCGATCCCGTCGAACAGCGAACGCACCGTAGGCGCCGCCAGACCCGCCCCGCCGTAGGCACCGTCGACGTGGAACCAGATGCCGTACTCACGGCAGACCTGGGCGACCGAGTCGAGGTCGTCGACGACGCCGAAGTTCGTGGTGCCGGCCGTCGCGACAACGGCGAAGAAGGTCTCCGGTCCCTCAGCCTCCAGCACCGCCCGCAGGTTGTCGCCGCTGAGCCGCTGACGGGCATCAACGCCCACGCCGACGAACTCGGCGTCCATGATCTCGCAGGCGGACCGGATCGAGGAGTGCGCCCCCTGCTGGGCCGCCACCTTGGTGGGTCGTGGCGCGGTGGACCCCGACGCGGTATTCCGTGCCCGCGCCGCCCAGCGCGCAGTCACCAGCGCCGACAGGTTGCCGGTCGTGCCACCGGGGACGAAGACGCCGCCGGCGCCGGCCGGCAGGCCGGCGAGGTCGGCGATCCAGCGCAGCGCGACGTTCTCGGCGTACACGGCGCCCGAGCCCTCGAGCCACGATCCGGCGTAGATGCCCGAGGCGCCGACAATCAGCTCGAACATCACGGCAGCCTCGGTGGGCGCGCACGGGATGAAGGACAGGTAGCGCGGGTGGTCGCTCGACAGGCAGGCCAGTGCGAGCTCGTCGCCGAACAGCTTCAGCGCGGCCAGACCGCCCATTCCCTCGGCCGTGATGGTGTTGCCGGCGACGGCCTGGAGCTCTTCGAGGGTCTTGGGGCCGTCCAGCGGCACCGGATGAAGGCGCATGCGATTCTCCGCATAGCGCAGGATCGCCTCGCCCAGGGCCTCGGTATCAGCATCGAATCCATGCACGGCCGGAGTCTACGCACCGGTTGCGTTCGGTAGGTTTGCCCAGTGCCCAACTCCCGCGCACTGACCGATCTTGTCCATCCTTCCTGGGCCGTGGCCCTTGCCCCCGTGACCACCCAGGTGGCGGCAGTGGGGGCTTTCCTGCATGGGGAGCGTCAGGCCGGCCGCGGATACCTTCCCTCGGGCGAGCAGGTGCTGCGGGCTTTCACCCAGCCCATGGACGAGGTCCGGGTCCTCATTCTCGGCCAGGATCCCTATCCGAGCCCCGGCCATGCGGTAGGGCTGGCGTTCTCGGTCCCCCCGAACGTGCACCCGCTCCCGCGCAGTCTCCAGAACATCTTCCAGGAGCTCGAGGCCGATCTCGGCGTGCCCAGGCCCAGGAACGGAGACCTCTCCCCGTGGGCCGACCGCGGGGTGCTGCTCCTCAACAGAGTGCTGACGATCGGACCGGGCGGCAGCGGCAGCCACCGCGGCAAAGGCTGGGAGATCGTGACGGAACAGGCGATCTCCGCCCTGTCCGCCAGGGGAGGACCCCTGGTGGCCCTCTTGTGGGGGCGAGAGGCACAGGCTCTGGAGCCCTCTCTCGGGGAGGTACCGTGCCTCAAGAGCCCGCACCCGTCGCCGTTGTCCGCGCGCACCGGGTTCTTCGGATCCCGACCGTTCAGCCGCGCCAACGACCTACTGCGCCAGCAGGGCGCCGACCCCATCGACTGGAGCCTCCATTGAGTGACGACACGCAGGACCGCCGCGAGCGGAGGACCTTCTCCCGCTATGTGGCGGTCGGCGACTCCTTCACCGAGGGCATGGCCGACGCCGACCCAGCACGCGCCAACGCGTATGTCGGATGGGCAGACCGGCTCGCCGCGCACCTCGCCTGCCTGCCGCTGCTGGGTGGCACCGACCAGCCGGACCGTGACAACCAGCCGGACCGTGACGACACCGGGACCTTCGGCTACGCGAACCTCGCGGTGCGCGGCCGGCTCCTGGCCGACATCGCGGGCCCGCAGGTCGAGAACGCCCTCGCCCTGGCCCCGGACCTGGTCAGCATCGTCGGAGGCGGCAACGACATCCTGAGGCCCAGGGCCGATATCGACGCCCTCGCGGCCCGCCTCGAGGACGCGGTGGCCCGGCTCCGGGCCACCGGGGCCGACGTCCTGCTGGCCACCCCCTCAGACCCCCGTGACGCGCCGCTGATCAAGGCCAGCCGGGGACGTGCCGCAACCTACACGGCGCACATCTGGTCGATCGCCCGTCGCCACGATGCGCATGTCATCGACCTGTGGGGCATGGCCGCGCTGCGCGACTGGCGGCTGTGGGCGCCCGACCGGATCCACCTGACCTCAGAAGGTCACCGGCGGGTGGCGCTGAACGCTTTCACCGCGCTGGGCTTCACGGCCCCGGACGCGGACTGGTCCATACCGCTGCCACCTGCTCCACCGATCTCTCGCAGCGACTGGGCACGCGCCAACGCGCAGTGGGCCCGCGAGTACGTGGGCCCGTGGGTGCAGCGCCGGCTGCGCGGTCAGTCCTCCGGGGACACCGTGTCCGCCAAGCGGCCCACGATCACGGGGATCTAGATCACGGGGATCTAGGGGCCGGACAGGCCCCGCGATCATGGGGATCTACGTTCCAGAGCCGCCAGGCGTCCGTCGAGGTGGCGCTGCAGGTCCAGGACCGCCTGGCGCAGCTCGCCGTACGTGGCGCTCTCCGCATCACGGGTCAGCTCGACCGAGATGCTGCCGCCCGGCTCCATCGTCGCCAGGCGCACGTCCTGCACCGTGCTGGCACCCTGATGGCGCAGGGCCGAGACGACCACGGGGTCGCGCAGTCCTACCCGAAGGATCTGCCCCTCCACGATCCGCCCGTCGGAGACCAGGGTCGTGGGCGTGCCTTCGAAGATCGTCGTCATACGCTCGGAGCGCATCGAGAGCCGCTCCATCACGGCGTTGAACCCCACCAGCACCGCCGCCCCCAGCAGGCCACCGGCCACCGAGTTGTCCGGCCCGATGATCGCGTTCTGCACCACGTTGCTCACCAGCAGCATGACAATGAGGTCGAACGAGTTGAGCTGAGCCAGCTGTCGCTTTCCGGCCAGTCGCATGATGATCGCGAGCCCGAGATAGACCACGAGGGTCCGCACGATCTTCTCCGTCGCGGGGATCTCGAGGCCGAACATCCGGTGCCAGATCGAGATACCGGCCACCACTGGGCTGCTTACGGCGAGGGTCAACATCGGCATCTCCCTTGGTCAAGACGCACTTGCGGCAATAGTGTTGCCTTCATGCCGCATCTGCGAATCTCCGAAGCCGCCGAGCTCCTCGGCGTATCCGACGACACGGTACGGCGAATGGCCGACTCCGGCCGTCTGGACACGGCCAGGGACAGCGCCGGAAGACTGACCGTCAGCGGCCGGGGCCTGGCGGCGCTGGCCCGCGAGATCGCCCACCCGGCGCCCGTCGGCGCAGTGAACGAGGAGTCGGCTCGCAACCGGATGCGCGGAATCGTGACGCGTGTCGTCAGGGACACCGTGATGGCGCAGGTCGAGATGCAGGCCGGACCGTTTCGCATCGTCTCGCTGATGTCCCGCGAGGCCGTCGACGAGCTGGGACTGGAGGTGGGTGTCGTCGCGATCGCGTCGATCAAGTCGACCCATGTCGTGATGGGTATCCCCACGTGAGGTCGAAGCCGTCCGGACGCGCGCCCGCCGGGCCAGCGGTCGGCGGACCCGGCCGCCCCCGCCCGGTACCAGCGGGCACCGTGGTCGCCGCGGTGGGCGCGGTCACCGCGATCGCCCTGGCAACCCTCACCGGATGCGGCGCGGCGGCGGGCGAACAAGGAAAGGCGACAACCCGCCATACCGTCGTCGTGCTGGCAGCGTCGTCGCTGACCGAGTCGCTGACCGCCATTGCCGGGGACTTCGAGGCGAGCCACCCCGGCACCGACGTCCAGCTCAGCTTCGCCTCCAGCTCAACCGTGGTGACACAGGTCAACCAGGGCGCTCCGGCGGATCTGATCGCCCTGGCTGGGACGTCCGCGATGGGACCTCTGGGCCAGAGCAGGATCGTCAGGGGCAGTGCCCGGACGCTGGCCGCCAACACCCTCGAGATCGCCACTCCCCCCGCCAACCCCGGCAGGGTCGGCGCCCTGGCCGACCTGTCCCGGCCCACGCTGAAGGTCGTCCTGTGCGCCGCGACGGCGCCGTGCGGCAAGGCGGCAGCCACGACCCTGACCGCGGCCGGCGTCGTGGCCCACGTGGTCTCCTACGAGACCGACGTCAAGGCCACCCTGGCGAAGGTCCGGCTCGGCGAGGCTGACGCCGCGATCGTCTATCACAGCGACGTGGTCTCGGCGGGCCAGAGCGTCCACGGGGTGCAGATCCCGGCGTCGGTGAACCAGCGGCTCGAGTACCCGCTGGTCCGGCTGACCGACGACCCGACTGCGGTGTCGTTCGTGACCTTCGCCCTGTCGGACCGGGGACGCTCACGCCTGCGCGACCACGGGTTCCTGCTGCCGTGAGGTCTGTCGCCTCGGTGCGGTGGGGCCGGGCCGGCCTGCTCATCCCGGCCTGGCTGGGCATCGCCGTGCTGCTCGTGCCGTTGCTCGCGCTCCTGCTGAAGGCCGACTGGGCCGGTATGCCTGCCCAGCTGGCCAAGCCCTCCGTGGTCCCGGCGCTTCGTCTCTCGCTGCTGACGACCACCTCGGCCCTGGCCATCTGCGCACTGCTGGGCACCCCGCTCGCCTGGCTGCTGGCCCGCTCGACGCACCGGGTGACGCCGTGGCTGCGAGCCCTGGTGACGGTGCCCCTGGTCCTTCCGCCGGTGGTCGGCGGGGTGGCGCTGCTCATGGCCTACGGACGCGAGGGCGTGGTGGGCAGAACCCTGCTCGAGGTCGCCGGCAGGTCCATACCGTTCACTCCGGTCGCCGTCGTCTTCGCCGAGACGTTCGTCGCGCTCCCCTTCTACGTGCTCGCCGTCGAGGGGTCGATGCGGGGGCTGGACCGCCGGTATGACGGGCTGGCGGCCACCCTCGGCGCCTCCCCGTGGCGCACCTTCCGGACGATCGTCATACCCATGGTGGCACCCGGCATAGCCAGCGGCTCGGCGCTGGCCTGGGCCCGCGCCCTGGGCGAGTTCGGGGCCACGATCACCTTCGCCGGCAACTTCCCCGGCCGGACCCAGACCGCACCACTGGCTGTCTACGTGGCCCTCGAGAACGACCCGCAGGCCGCCATCGCGCTGAGTCTGGTGATGCTGCTGATCAGCATCGTCATCCTCGGGGTCCTCCGCGGGCGGTGGCTGCGATGAGCCTGCAGGCCGACCTCGGGCTGACCCGCGGCCTGCTCGACCTCGACCTCGGGCTCAGCGCCCGACCCGGCCAGATCGTGGCCGTTCTCGGACCGAACGGCTCCGGCAAGACGACCCTCCTGCACACCCTGGCCGGACTGATCCGCCTGCAGCACGGGCAGATTCACGTCGCCGGGGCGGTATGGGACAGCCCGGCCCAGAACCTCTGGGTGACGCCCGAGCAGCGCCGGACCGGCCTCGTCCTGGCGGACCACCTGCTCTTCCCGCATCTGAGCGTCCTTGGCAACGTCGCTTTCGGACCGCGCTCACGGGGGGTGCGCAAGGCCGATGCCCGCGCGCGGGCCCGCGACGAGCTGGAAGCACTCGGCCTGGGGGACCGCCTGGACGTCCGGCCGCGTGAGCTCTCCTCCGGCCAGGCCCAGCGGGTCGCCCTTGCCCGGGCGCTGGCCACCGACCCGGCCCTGCTGCTGCTCGACGAGCCGTTGTCGGCGCTCGACCCGACGACCCGGGCGCAGACCCGCGCCGATCTCGGCGTCCGGCTGCACGCCTTCGCCGGCATCACCATCCTGGTGACCCATGACACGCTGGACGCCCTGTCGCTCGCCGATCGCCTGGTGTTCATCGAAGCCGGGCGCCTGGTCCAGGAGGGAACGCCTCAGGAGGTGATCGCCCGGCCCCGGGACTCCTACGTGGCACAGGTGGTCGGGCTGAACTTCCTTCGGGGCCAACGCATCGGCGACCAGCAGGTGGACGTCTGCGGGACCACGGTCGTCGCGCCAGAGGTCCCCCCGGGGACGGCGGTCTGCGTGACCATCCCGCCCTCGGCCGTCGCCCTCTACCGGGACCGGCCGCACGGCTCCCCGCGCAACACCTGGCCGGTCACCGTCAGCGACATACAGCTCATCGGCCAGACCGCCCGGGTGAGCCTCAGCGGCCCGTTCGCCCTGGTCGCCGAAGTCACCATCGCCGCCGTAGCCGACCTGCGTCTCACGGTAGGCCAGACCCTCTGGGCAACAGTGAAAGCCACCGAGGTCCACGCCTACCCAGCCTGACCCCGACCGGCCCGGCCTACCCCCGTCGCCCACCCGTGAAGGCGCACAAACTACTGTTCCGGAGCCGTTGTGAGTCGATTACTGCGACTTCACGGTCGACGCGAAGGGTCAGGCTCCGTCCGCGACGCGGTCGTCATCTCGTGGCGCAGGGCGGCGGCGAAACCGTCGACGTCGGCCTCGGTGGTGTCGAAGGACGTCATCCAGCGGACCTCGCCGGTGCGTTCGTCCCAGACGTAGAACGGGTACTGCCTCTGCAGGCGGCCGGTCACCGGGGCCGGCAGGATCGCGAACACCGAGTTGGCCTCGACCGGGCGCTGCACCTCGACCCCGTCCACCGCGCGGACGGCAGCCTCGAGCCGGACCGCCATGGCGTTGGCATGACCCGCGTTGCGCAGCCAGAGGTCGCCGGACAGCAGGGCGTCGAACTGCACGGACACGAAACGCATCTTGGAAGCCAGCTGCATCGACAGCTTGCGCAGGAACGCCATCCCCCGCACCGCTTCGGGGTTGAGCACGACGACGCACTCCCCCAGCATCATCCCGTTCTTGGTGCCACCGAAGGAGACGACGTCGACGCCGACGTCCGTGGTGAACGCGCTCATCGGAACGTCAAGGGACGCGGCGGCATTGGCGATCCTGGCCCCGTCGAGATGCACCGCCATGTCATTGCCGTGAGCCTGCTCGACGATCGCGGCGACCTCCCCCACCGAGTAGCAGGTGCCGAGCTCGGTGCTCTGGGTGATCGAGACGACCTTGGGCTGGGCCCGGTGCTCGTTTCCCCACCCCCACGCCTGCTGCTCGACGAGCTCGGGAGTGAGCTTTCCCTGCGGGGTCGGGACGGCGAGCAGCTTCAGCCCGCCGACCCGCTCGGGCGCCCCGCACTCGTCGACGTTGATGTGCGCGGACTCCGCGCAGATGACCCCGTCCCAGCGCTCCGTCATCGCCTGCAGCGAGGTGACGTTGGCGCCGGTCCCGTTGAAGACGGGGTATGCCGTCGCGCCGCCACCGAAATGCTGCTGGAAGACGCCCTGCAGGTGCTGGGTATAGACGTCGGCGCCGTAGGCCACCTGGTGCCCGCCGTTGGCCCGGGCGATGGCTTCCAGGATCTCGGGGTGGATGCCCGCGTAGTTGTCGCTGGCGAATCCTCGGGCCTGCGGATCGTGCAGGGGCGGCGGGTAGGTCACAGGCATTGTCCGTTCAGCTCGGTGGCCGATCTGAGCCACGGGTGTAATAGCAGTATCGTTCGCGCCATGCCAGCAGATCGCATCATGCCCACCGAGGAGTCCCAGGACCTCATCGACCTGACCCGCCAGATCTGCGCCGACCAGCTCGCTCCGAAGGCAAGTGCCGCCGAGGAAGCCGCGACGTTCCCCCGGGACACCTTCGCCCTGCTGGGCCGCTCAGGACTGCTCTCCCTGCCGTATGCCGAGGAGCTCGGCGGCGGGGGGCAGCCGTACGAGGTCTACCTCCAGGTCGTCGAGGAGATCGCCTCAGCCTGGATGAGCGTGGCCGTGGGCGTCTCGGTGCACTCCCTGACCTGTTTCCCGGTGGCCGAGTACGGCAGCGACCAACAACGAGCAGACCTGCTCCCGGTGATGCTCAGCGGCCAGACCCTCGGCGCCTACTGCCTTTCCGAGCCGCAGGCCGGCAGCGACGTCTCCGCCATCTCCACCAGGGCAACCCCCACCCAGGATGGCTCGCAGTACCGCATCAAGGGCACCAAGGCCTGGATCTCGCACGCAGGCCATGCCGACTACTACACCGCGTTCGTCCGCACAGACGACCACCCGAGCAAGGGCTTGTCCTGCTTCGTCATCCCCGGCAACACCGAGGGCATCTCCTTCGGCGCGCCCGAGCGCAAGATGGGCCTGTCCTGCGACACCGTGCGCCAGGTCATCTTTGACGGAGCCCTCGTCGACAACGCCCGCCTGATCGGCGCACCCGGCTCGGGCATGTCTATCGCCCTTCACGCGCTCGACTCAGGCCGCCTCGGAATCGCCGCAGCCGCAACGGGTCTGGCGCAAGCGGCACTGGACGTGGCCGCGAAATACAGCAAGGAGCGCGAACAGTTCGGCAAGGCCATCAGCGAGTTCCAGGGCTTGTCTTTCCTGCTTGCTGACATGGAAGCCGCCGTGACATCAGCCCGCGCAACCTATCTGCATGCCGCTCGGCTCAAGGACGCCGGCAAGCCGTTCACCCGTCAGGCCGCGGTGGCCAAGCTCATCTGCACCGACGCGGCCATGAAGGTCACGACCGATGCGGTTCAGGTGCTCGGTGGCTACGGTTACACGCGTGACTTCCCCGTCGAGCGA
>DASVKO010000053.1:0-38762 GCA_036385355.1 Dermatophilaceae bacterium | reverse complement strand
TTCCACCAGGTTTCGCCGCGCCTCACATGACAACGTGGGCATTCGCCCGGATGCCTGCCCGTGAAGGCTCGCTGACGGCTCGCTGGTCCTCGGGGATCGGCCGGAGCGTCCGATCTGGGCCGCCGGTGGGGCCGCCGTCGTGCTCAGGTGGCGGTGAGGGCGTCCCTCATGGGTACGAACTTGGCATCGGACTCGGCCAGCTCCGAGTCCGGGTCGGACCCGGAGACCACGCCACAGCCGGCGAAGAGCCGCATCCGTTGCGGGTCGGCGGAGTCAAGAGCCCCGCACCGCAGCGCGATTCCCCACTCGCCGTCACCGGCCGCGTCCATCCAGCCGACCGGGCCGGCATACCGCCCGCGGTCCATCTGCTCGAGCTCGCTGATGGCGGTGTCGGCGACCGGGGTCGGGGTCCCGCAGACGGCTGCCGAAGGGTGCAGCGAAGCGGCGAGGGCCAACGACGTCGCGCCGTCGGTCAGCACGCCGGCGACGTCCGTGGCCAGATGCATGACGTTGGACAGGTGCAGGACGAAGGGCGACTCGGGAACGTTGATCGACGAGCAGTGCGGCGCCAGCGCCTCGGCCACGGAGCGAACGGCATACTCGTGCTCCTCGAGGTCCTTGGAGGACCGGGCAAGCGAGGCGGCCAGGGCGAGGTCGTGGTTGTCGTCACCGGTGCGGCGGATCGTGCCGGCCAGGACCCGCGAGGTGACCAGGCCCTTCTCCAGTCTCACGAGCAGCTCGGGAGTGGCCCCCACCAGCCCGTCGACCGCGAATACCCAGGTGGTGTCGTAGCGCTCGGCCAGACGTTGCAGGAGCCAGCGCGGGTCGATCGCCGAGCTGGCGTTGACCGCGAGGTCACGCGCGAGGACAACCTTGTCCAGCTCGCCGGCGTTGATGCGCCTCACGGCGCGGGCAACGACCGTCGACCACTGCGCGCCGGAGAGGGCGCCATCGGCGAAGGTCACGTCCAGGGGTGCGGCAGGCGGCGGCGCCGGTGACGGGGCAAGGCCGCCCGGCAGGTGTGAGCCGACCCCGATCGTGGTCATCCACCACTGCGAACCTCGTTGCCCCACCAGGACTTCCGGCACCACGAGCATTGCGCCCGCGGGGGAGTCCGCGGAGAAGGAGAAGGAGCCGAAGGCGACCGGTCCGGTGCCCGGCAGGTGCAGGTCGTCACGGACGACAGCGTGGTCCACGAGCAGCTGCCACCAGGCCTGAGCCTGCGCAAAGCGGCCGGGGCCACTGGCCCGGAACGACAGGGCCCGGCCCCAGCCGACCAGTCCCTCCCCGAGGCGGACCCACGACGAGACCAGCTCGGGGCCCATGGTCTCGGGAAGCAACGACAGCAGGTCGCCCGGATCATCGATCGCGACGGTGCGGGCCACCAGGGTGGGAACAGGCGCAACTGGCGACTCGGGTCGAGTCGGCTCTGATCGCGGCAGGGAGGTCACGACCGTCAAGCCTACGACGGCCACGACCCGGGACCGTGCAGGCACCGCTGCTGGCACCTTCGGCTGCCCGATCAGCGAAGATGACACCATGACCCGCGCCAGCCTCGACAAGCAGCCCCGTGACGTCGCCGCGATGTTCGACGACGTCGCCGCGAAGTACGACCTGACCAACGACGTCCTGTCCCTCGGTCAGGATCGCCGCTGGCGCAAGCTCGTGCGCCAGACGGTGGACGCCACCGGCGGTGACCTCGTGCTCGACATCGCCGCAGGCACCGGCACCAGCAGCGAGCCGTTCGTGGACGCGGGCGTCCGCGTCGTGCCGGCCGACTTCTCCCTGGGAATGCTCCGGGTGGGCAAGCGCCGCCGGCCGGACCTTGCCTTCACCGCGGCCGACGCGCTCAGGCTGCCCTTCGCGGATGACTCCTTCGACGCCGTGACGATGTCGTTCGGGCTGCGCAACGTGGTGGGCACCGGCGAGGCGCTGGAGGAGTTCCTGCGGGTCACCAGGCCCGGGGGGTCGCTGGTCATCTGTGAGTTCAGCCACCCGAGCAACAGGGCGTTCCGCACCGTCTACTCCAAGTACCTGATGCGCTCGCTGCCGTCGATCGCGCGCAAGGTCAGCTCCAACCCCGACTCCTACGTCTATCTGGCGGAGTCGATCCAGGCCTGGCCGGACCAGGCGGGTATGGCGAGCCTGATCACCGCGGCGGGATGGCAGAACGTGGCGTGGCGCAACCTGTCCGGAGGCATCGTCGCCCTGCACCGCGCGACCAAGGGCCCGTCACGGCTCTGATCCGGCCCCGCAGGCACCCTGGCCGAGGCTGTCTGAGGTATGCCTAAGTACGATGGGAGGGCAGTTCCGGCGTAGAGTCCCTAGTTCGTGAAAAACTTCACAAGCGCCAGTCCGTTCTCAGTTCAGCAGCGATCCCGATGATGAGGCCCCACCTGTGAGTCACAGCAGCATCAGCGCCGTCACAGACAGCACGTCCGGCGCTCCCAGTAGTGCAGCATCGGTGGAGCAGGGCTCCTCCATATCCCCGTCCGCCCAGCGCGTTGAGACCGCCGACGTCATCATCGTCGGCGCGGGGCCCGCCGGATCCGCCACCGCGGCCTACCTGGCCATGGCGGGGCTGGACGTCCTGCTGCTGGAGAAGGCGGCCTTCCCGCGCGAGAAGGTCTGCGGCGACGGCCTGACCCCCCGGGCCGTCCGCGAGCTGATCACCCTCGGCATCCCGACGCCGGCGGAGGACGGCTGGATCAAGAACCATGGTCTGCGCATCGTCGGCGGAGGGGTTCGGCTGGAGCTCCCGTGGCCGGACCTTGCGAGCTTCCCGCCCTACGGCCTGGTGCGGACCAGGCTGGACTTCGACGAGATCCTGGCCAGGCACGCCGTCAAGCATGGCGCGCGGCTGCACGAGTCCACCAACGTGACCGGCCCCATCCTGGACGAGCGCACCGGCGCCATCATCGGGGTTCGGGCCAAGTCGATGGGTCCCGACGGCAAGGACGCCGGGGGACCTTCGCTGGAGTTCAGGGCGCCGCTGGTCGTGGCGGCCGACGGCAACTCCAGCCGGCTGAGCATGGCGATGCACCGGCCCAAGCGGGACGACCGGCCGATGGGCGTGGCGGTCCGGACGTACTACACGAGCCCGCGTCACGACGACGACTACCTCGAGTCCTGGCTCGAGCTGTGGTCACGCGACGATCAAGGACGACGCGTCCTTCTGCCCGGTTACGGATGGATCTTCGGCGTCGGCGACGGCACCTCCAACGTGGGTCTGGGCATCCTGAACACCTCGGCCGCGTTCGGCAAGGTCGACTACAGGGACATCCTCAAGCGCTGGGTCGACACGCTTCCCCCGGAGTGGACCTTCAACGAGGAGACGATGACCAGCCCCGTCCGCGGCGCCGCGCTGCCGATGGGGTTCAACCGCCAGCCGCACTACGACCTCGGGCTGCTCCTGGTCGGTGATGCCGGCGGCATGGTCAACCCGTTCAACGGTGAGGGCATCGCCTACGCGATGGAGTCCGGTCGCCTGGCCTCCGAGGTCATCGCCCAGGCGTTCGCCCGGCAGACTGACGCCGGTCGCGAGAAGGTCCTGCAGTCCTACCCGCGGGTGATGAAGGACGCGCTGGGCGGGTACTACACGCTGGGCCGCGGCTTCGCCGCGATGATCGGCAAGCCCGAGGTCATGCGGCTGGCCGTGAAGTACGGCCTGCCGCGCACCACGATGATGAAGTTCCTGCTCAAGATCATGGCCAACCTTGCCGAGCCGCACGGCGGCGACGCCGGTGACCGGCTGATCCACGCGGTGTCGAAGATGGCCCCGAACGCATGAGCTTTCGGGCCAACTCTAGGCTTGAGCCGTTCACGACCGAACCCACGCAGCACACCAGCCACCGAATGGGGAGCGCGCCCCGATGACGAACCCATACGTCCCACTGTTGTTCCTCGCCGCGTGCGGGGTCGGTTTTGCCGTCGTGTCCGTCCTGGCTCTCTCGTTCGTGGGGCCAAAGCGCTACAACCGGGCCAAGGTCGACGCCTACGAGTGCGGGATCGAGCCCACGCCGCAGGCTCTCGGCGGCGGCAAGGTTCCCGTCAAGTACTACCTGACCGCGATGCTCTTCATCATCTTCGACATTGAGAGCGTCTTCCTCTACCCGTTCGCGGTGGCCTTCAGCAAGCTCGGGCTGTTCGCGTTGGTCGAGATGGTTTTGTTCATCCTGACGGTGTTCGTCGCGTACGCCTACGTCTGGCGTCGTGGCGGGCTCGAGTGGGACTGAGGAGGGACTGAGCAATGGGTATCGAAGAGAAGCTTCCCGCTGGCATTCTGCTGACCACGGTCGAGCAGCTCGCGGGCTACATGCGCAAGAGCTCGGTCTGGCCGGCCACCTTCGGCCTGGCCTGCTGCGCCATCGAGATGATGGCCGTCGGCACGCCTGACTATGACATCGCCCGGTTCGGCATGGAGCGCTTCAGCGCCACCCCGCGCCAGGCCGACCTGATGATCGTGGCCGGCCGGGTCAGCCAGAAGATGGCTCCCGTGCTGCGGCAGGTGTACGACCAGATGCCCGAACCCAAGTGGGTCATCGCGATGGGCGTCTGCGCGAGCTCGGGCGGCATGTTCAACAACTACGCGATCGTGCAGGGTGTCGACCACATCGTCCCGGTCGACGTCTACCTGCCGGGCTGTCCGCCCCGGCCGGAGATGCTGCTCAACGCGATCATCACGCTGCACGAGCAGATCCAGAACACCCCGCTCGGGGTCAACCGGGTCAATGCGGCCCGTGCGGCCGAGGCTGCGGCTCTGTCCGCGACGCCGACTCACGACATGAAGGGTCTGCTGGCATGACATCGAAACCCCAGGGCGCGAGCGACGCGGGAGACAAGGAGAACCTCCCGGCGGCGCCGGGCACCCATCCCGAACCCGTGGTCATCGGTTCGCGCCAGGGCATGTTCGGTGTCTCCGACGGCGGAGACACCAGCGGGTATGGCGGCCTGGTCGCTCCCGTGCTCTTCCCGGCTGCCGCCGTCCGGCCCTACGGCGGGTACTACGACGAGGTCGCCGACCAGCTGGAGCGGGCTCTCGCCGGCGGCAGCGCGTCCTACGCCCAAGCCATCGAGCGGGTGGTGGTCGACCGGGGCGAGATGACGGTCTTCGTCGCCCGCGCGCACCTTCTGGCGGTCGCTCGTGCCCTGCGGGACGACCCCTCGCTGCGGTTCGAGATGTGCAGCGGCGTCTCCGGTGTGCACTACCCCAGCGAGGCTGGCCGTGAGCTGCACGCCGTATATCACCTGCGCTCGATCACCCACGGTGGCAGGCAGATTCGCCTCGAGGTCACCTGCCCGCAGGACGACTGCCACATCCCCTCTATCGTCCAGGTCTATCCGGCCAACGACTGGCATGAGCGGGAGACCTGGGACATGTTCGGCATCGAGTTCGACGGCCACCCGGCGTTGACCCGGATCCTCATGCCCGACGACTGGCCGGGTCACCCACAACGCAAGGACTACCCCCTTGGCGGCATCCCGGTGGAGTACAAGGGCGCCACCATCCCGCCGCCGGACCAGCGGAGGTCGTACAACTAATGGGGTCGGACAAGTCATGACTGAACAGACTGAGCACTCTCAACAGACTGAGCACTCTCAGCAGAGGCCTGACATTTACGCCACCTCAGCTGCCGACACCCAGGACGCCGAGGGCGCCCGGGTCTACAACGCGACCGGTGGCGACTGGGACGCCATCGTCGACGAGTCAGCTTCTCTCCATGAGGAGCGGATCGTCGTCAACATGGGTCCGCAGCACCCCTCGACGCACGGGGTCCTGCGCCTCATCCTCGAGCTCGACGGCGAGTCCGTCACCGAGGCCCGTGCGGGCATCGGCTACCTGCACACCGGCATCGAGAAGAACATGGAGTTCCGTAACTGGACCCAGGGCGTGACGTTCTGTACCCGGATGGACTACCTCGCGCCGCTGTTCAACGAGACGGCCTACTGCCTGGCCGTGGAGAAGCTGCTCGGCATCACCGACCAGATCCCGGAGCGGGCCAGCATCATCCGCGTCCTCATGATGGAGCTCAACAGGGTCGGGTCCCACCTCGTCTGCCTCGCCACCGGCGGCATGGAGATGGGCGCGACCACGATCATGACGATCGGCTTCCGTGAGCGGGAGCGCATCCTGGCGATCTTCGAGATGATCACCGGTCTGCGGATGAACCACGCCTACATCCGTCCCGGCGGCGTGGCGCAGGACCTGCCGCGAGGCGCCATCGACAAGATCCGCGACGCCATCCCGCTGATCCGCCACGGCATCGGTGAGCTCGAGAAGCTGATGAACGAGAACCCCCTGGTCAAGGGGCGCATGGTGAACGTCGGCTACCTCGACCTCACCGGCTGCATGGCCCTGGGCATCACCGGGCCGATGCTGCGTTCGACCGGGCTGCCGCACGACCTTCGCAAGTCCAACCCTTACTGCGGCTACGAGAACTACGAGTTCGACGTTCCGGTCCGCGACACCTGCGACGCCTACGGCCGGCTCAGGGTCCGCATCGACGAGATGTACGAGTCGCTCAAGATCGTCGAGCAGGCCGCGGCCAGGCTGCAGGGAGCCCAGGCGAGCAAGAACCCGATCATGGTCGAGGACAAGAAGATCGCGTGGCCGGCCCAGCTCGCGATCGGCAGCGACGGGATGGGCAACAGCCTGGACCATATCCGCGAGATCATGGGTACCTCGATGGAGTCCCTCATCCACCACTTCAAGCTGGTGACCGAGGGCTTCCGGGTCCCGCCCGGCCAGGCCTATGCGGCCATCGAGTCGCCCAAGGGCGAGCTCGGCGTGCATGTGGTCTCCGACGGTGGCACCCGACCGTACCGGGCGCATTTCCGTGAGCCGTCGTTCAACAACCTCCAGGCCGTTGCCGCGGTCTGCGAGGGCGGCCAGGTGGGGGACGTCATCGTGGCGGTCGCCTCGATCGACCCCGTGATGGGAGGCGTGGACCGATGAAGAACACCGATGACGAGCCGAACTACGGGGTGGTGCCCTCACCGGCTACCGCGGCCTACCCGGACGACATCCTGGCCAGCCTGCGGGCCGACGCCGCGCTGGTTATCGCCCGCTACCCGCGGGAGCGCTCGGCTCTGCTCCCGCTGCTTCACCTGGTGCAGTCCGTTGACGGCTACGTCTCTCCCCGGGGCATCGAGCTGTGCGCCGACCTGCTGGGGCTGACCGGTGCCGAGGTGAGTGGCGTCGCCACCTTCTACACGCAGTTCAAGCGTCACCCCAACGGCACGTACACGCTCGGGGTCTGCACGAACACCCTCTGCGCGATCATGGGCGGTGACGAGATCTGGGCCTCCGTCAGCGAGTACCTGGGCATCGGTCATGACGAGACCACCGCAGACGGGATGGTCACCCTCGAGCGGATCGAGTGCAACGCAGCCTGTGACTATGCGCCCGTGGTCATGGCCAACTGGGAGTTCTTCGACAACCAGACGCCCAAGTCCACCAACGCCCTGGTCGACGACCTGCGTTCCGGCGCCCCGGTGACTCCCACCCGCGGGGCATCCAGGGTCTGCAGTTTCAAGCAGGTCTCTCGGGTCCTGGCAGGTTTCCACGACGGACTGGCCGATGAAGGCATCGGTGCGGGTCCGGCATCGCTGGCTGGCCTGCGGGTCGCCCAGGCCCGCGAAGCGGCACCCACCGGCGACGCCCGAGGGAAGGCGAAGAAGTGAGCACCGAGCTGACCCCCATTCTCACCAGGTTCTGGGACGACCCCCAGTCCTGGACGCTGGCGACCTACGAGAGGCACGACGGTTACAAGGCGCTGAAGAAGGCCCTGACGATTCCGCCGGCCGATCTGGTGCAGATGACCAAGGACTCCGGCATGCGCGGTCGTGGTGGCGCGGGCTTCCCGACCGGCATGAAGTGGGGCTTCCTGCCTGCGCCGGACGGTGGCCCCCGCTACCTCGTGGTCAACGCGGACGAGTCGGAGCCGGGCACCTGCAAGGACATCCCGCTGATGATGGCCGCGCCGCACATCCTGCTCGAGGGCGTGGCCATCACCTCGTTCGCCATCGGCTGCACCCACGCCTTCATCTACCTGCGCGGTGAGGTCGTCCATGTCTACCGCCGGTTGTTGCGTGCGGTCGAAGAGGCTTACGCCGCGGGCTATCTGGGCAAGAACATCATGGGGAGCGGTTTCGACCTGGATGTCACCGTGCACGCGGGGGCCGGGGCCTATATCTGTGGCGAGGAGACCGCGCTGCTCGACTCCCTCGAGGGCCGTCGTGGCCAGCCGCGTCTCAAGCCGCCGTTCCCGGCCGTTGCCGGCCTCTACGCCCGGCCCACCGTCGTCAACAATGTTGAGTCCATTGCGTCCGTCCCGGCGATCCTGCTGCGCGGCGCCTCGTGGTTCGCCGAGATGGGCACCGAGAAGTCGACCGGCTTCGGCATCTTCAGCCTCTCCGGCCACGTGGCCAACCCCGGACAGTACGAGGCGCCCCTGGGAATCACCCTGCGCGAGCTGCTGGAGATGGCCGGCGGGATGCGCGACCCGAACCACAAGCTGAAGTTCTGGACCCCGGGTGGTTCGTCCACGCAGATGTTCACCGACGCGCACCTCGACGTGCCGCTGGACTTCGAGTCCGTAGCGGCTGCCGGGTCGATGCTCGGCACCCGTGCCCTGCAGATCTTCGATGACACGGTCTCGGTGGTCCGGGCGGTATCGCGCTGGACGGACTTCTACGCCCACGAGTCCTGCGGCAAGTGCACTCCGTGCCGTGAGGGCACGTTCTGGATGAAGCAGATCATGGAGCGGCTCGAGCACGGCCAGGGCACCCAGGACGACATCGACAAGCTCCTGGACATCTGTGGCAGCATCCTGTTCCGCTCGTTCTGCCCGCTCGGTGACGGCGCGACCAGCTGCGTCACGTCCGCGGTGCAGTACTTCCGCGAGGAGTTCGAGGAGGGAATGCACACCCCTGCCGCGGTGCGGTTCCCGCCGGCTGCCTCGACGCTGTTCGCGAAGGAGACCGTGTCCGCATGAGCGTCACCACAACCAACCTGGTCACGTTGACCATCGACGGGGTCAGCCTCAACGTTCCCAAGGGAACCCTGGTGATCCGGGCCGCCGAGCAGATCGGCATCCAGATCCCGCGGTTCTGTGACCACCCGCTGCTGGAGCCGGTGGGCGCTTGCCGTCAGTGCATGGTCGAGGTCGCGACCCCTGGCCCTGACGGCTCGCTGCGGCCCATGCCCAAGCCGATGGCCTCCTGCACCACCACGGTCAGCGAGGGCATGGCGGTCAAGTCGCAGCAGACCTCGCCGATGGCCGAGAAGGCCCAGAGCGGTCTGATGGAGCTGCTGCTGATCAACCACCCGCTGGACTGCCCGGTCTGCGACAAGGGCGGCGAGTGCCCGCTGCAGAACCAGGCCATGTCCAGCGGGCGGACCGTGAGCCGCTTCGAGGACGTCAAGCGGACCTACCCCAAGCCGGTCCGGCTTTCCACGCAGGTGCTGCTGGATCGTGAACGATGCGTTCTGTGTGCGCGCTGCACCCGCTTCTCCGACCAGATCGCCGGTGACCCGTTCATCGCCCTGGTCGAGCGTGGCGCCCTGCAGCAGATCGGTCTCTTCCAGGACAAGCCTTTCAACTCCTACTTCTCCGGCAACACGGTCCAGATCTGCCCGGTCGGCGCGCTGACCGGTGCGGCATACCGCTTCCGCTCACGCCCGTTCGACCTCGTCTCTACCCCGAGCATCTGCGAGCACTGCGCGAGCGGCTGCGCGACCCGCACGGATCATCGTCGCGGCACGGTCCTGCGCCGGATGGCCGCCAACGATCCGGCGGTCAACGAGGAGTGGAACTGCGACAAGGGTCGCTGGGCCTTCACCTATGCCAGCGGGACGGACCGGATCACCGAGCCTCTCGTGCGCGACCAGGAGGGCAACCTGCAGGTCGCGTCCTGGCCCGAGGCGCTCGACGCCGCGGCCCGCGGCCTGCTCGCCGCCCGCAACGCCAAGGGCGTCGGCGTGCTCGTCGGCGGCCGGGTCAGCGGCGAGGACGCGTACGCCTACAGCAAGTTCGCCCGAATCGTCCTGCAGACCAACGACATCGACTTCCGCGCCCGCCCGCACTCGGTCGAGGAGGCCGACTTCCTGGCCAGCAACGTGGTGGCCACCGGTCCGGCAGGAGCCGGGGAGCCCGGCGGGTCCGTCACCTATGCCGACATCGAGGCGGCGAGGACCGTGCTGCTCGTGGGCTTCGAGCCCGAGGACGAGTCGCCGATCGTGTTCCTGCGCCTGCGCAAGGCCGTCCGCAGGACCAGCACCGCGGTATTCGCGGTCGCCCCGCTGGCGACCCGCGGCCTGGACAAGCTCGGTGGCACGTTGATCACCGGCTCGCCGGGCACCGAGGCGCAGATCCTGCAGGCGCTGGTCGAGGGTCCGGTGGCAGGCACGGCCGGCGCCGCTGACCTGGTGGCCGCCCGCGCCGGCCTCACGTCCGAGGGCGCCCTGATCCTCGTGGGCGAGAGACTCGCATCAGTGCCCGGCGGGCTGTCCGCTGCCGCCACGCTGGCATCCTTCACCGGTGCCCGGCTGGCCTGGGTTCCCCGGCGTGCCGGCGAGCGGGGTGCGCTCGAGAGCGGCGCCCTGCCCAACCTGCTGCCCGGCGGCCGCCCGGTCACCGAGTCCCGGGCTCGCGCCGAGGTGGGTGCGGCCTGGGATGTCGTCGGACTGCCGGCGACCGTCGGCCGGGACACCTCGGCCATCATCGCGGCGGCGAGCGCCGGCGAGCTCGGTGGCCTGCTGGTCGGCGGCCTCGACCCGGCGGACCTGGTCGGCTCGGGCGACCTGCTCGACGCCCTCACCAGGTCCTTCGTGGTCTCCCTGGAGCTTCGGGAGAGCCTGGTCACCGATCTCGCTGACGTGATCTTGCCGGTGGCAGCCCACCAGGAGAAGGCCGGCGCCTTCGTCAACTGGGAGGGCCGGGTCCGGACCTTTGAGGCGGCGCTGGACACCAACGCCATGAGCGACCACCGGGTGGTGGACCTGCTCGCTGCCGAGATGGGCGAGTTCCTCGGGGTCCGCACCCTCTCGGACACCCGTGCGGACATGCGAGCCCTCGGCCCGTGGACCGGCGAGCGGGCTGCCGCGCCCACGGTCGAGGCGGCCCCACCGCCCTCGGTTGATGCCGGGCAGGCTGTGCTGGCCACCTGGCACCACCTGCTGGACTCGGGCCGGATGCAGGACGGCGAGCCGTTCCTGGCCGGCACGGCCCCCAGCGCCCAGGCGCTGCTCTCGCCCCGGACCGCCGCATCGATCGGTCTGGCCGAGGGTGACACCGTGCGTGTCAGCGCCGGCTCGGGTGCCATTACCGTCCCGGTCACCATCAGGGACATGGCTGACCATGTGATCTGGCTGCCAACCAACTCTCCCGGGTCCGCGGTGCGTTCGACGCTGGGCGTCGATGCCGGCAGCGCGGTCTCCCTGACCAAGGGCGGTGCAGCATGAGCCTGATCGCCTCGCTGGCGACAGCGACGACGGACAACCCGATCGCCGACTTCAGTGACACCCCGTGGTGGCTCTCGCTGGTGAAGGCGCTGTTGATCTTCGTCTTCCTGCTCCTCAACACCCTGCTCGTCATCTGGTTCGAGCGCCGGGTCATCGGTCGCATGCAGCAGCGCCCCGGCCCGAACCGGACCGGCCCGTTCGGCCTGTTGCAGACCCTTGCGGATGGGATGAAGCTGGCGTTCAAGGAGGACCTGACCCCCAAGAACGCCGACAAGGTCGTCTTCCTGATCGCGCCCATGATCGCCGGCGCCATGGCGTTCGTGTCCTTCTCGATCATCCCGATGGGCCCGATGGTCAGCATGTTCGGTCACCGGACCCCCCTGCAGCTGACCGACACCCCCGTCGCCGTCCTGCTGGTGCTTGCCGTGGCCGGGGTCGGCGTCTACGGCATCATCCTGGCCGGCTGGTCCTCAGGTTCCACGTACCCGCTGCTCGGCGGGCTGCGCTCCACGGCCCAGGTCATCTCCTACGAGATCGCCATGGGCCTGTCGCTGGTCGCCGTCTTCATGTACAGCGGCTCGATGTCGACCTCTCAGATCGTCACCTCGCAGAAGACCGTGTGGTACATCGTCCTGCTGCTCCCCTCTTTCCTGGTGTATCTCGTGACCATGGTCGGCGAGACCAACCGGCTGCCCTTCGACCTGGCCGAGGGCGAGGGCGAGCTCACCGGCGGGTTCCACACGGAATACAGCTCGATGAAGTTCGCGATGTTCTTCCTCGGTGAGTACGTCAACATGTTCACCGTGTCCGCGCTGGCGACCACCATGTTCCTGGGTGGCTGGCAGGCGCCTCCGGGAATCGCCGCGATCAACGACGGCATGTTCAACCAGGGTTGGTGGGGCCTGTTGTGGTTCGTCATCAAGCTGTGGAGCTTCATGTTCTTCTTCGTCTGGCTGCGCGGTTCGCTGCCGCGGGTGCGCTATGACCAGTTCATGCGTTTCGGCTGGAAGTTCCTCATCCCGGCGACTCTGCTCTGGGTCGTCGTGGTGGCCTTCATCCATGGTGCCCAGCTGGCCTTCTTCGGTGCGAACACCCGGATGGCTGCCATCATCGTCATCGGCGTGATCTCCTCGATCGCCCTGGTCGTCGCCTGGGTGTGGGAGGGCAAGCATGACGATTCCGCCGGCCCGCGCGAGCGTCCGGACGAGATCGACCCGTTCGCCGGTGGGTACCCGATCCCGCCGCTACCCGGCCAGCGTCTGCGCGAGCCGAGCCTGCAGGGTGCGCGGCCTCTGACCGGCCGTTCTGGCCAGACAGAGGCCGACCAACCAGAACTGACCGATCAGGAGGAGCCCCGTGGCTGACGAGAAGAAGAAAGAGGGCTTCCTCTCGCAGCTGTTCTCCTTTCCCCAGGTCGCCGGCTTCGGCGTCACCTTCGCGACGATGTTCCGCAAGCTGGAGACCGAGGAGTACCCCGAGGTCAAGCGTCCGACCCAGCCGCGCTACCACGGCCGTCACCAGCTCAACCGGCACCCGGACGGCCTGGAGAAGTGCGTCGGCTGCGAGCTGTGTGCCTGGGCCTGTCCCGCCGACGCCATCTACGTCGAGGGCGCCGACAACGATGACAGCGAAGGTGGCAGCGGCCGGTTCTCACCCGGTGAGCGGTACGGCCGCGTCTACCAGATCAACTACCTGCGGTGCATCTTCTGCGGGCTGTGCATCGAGGCCTGTCCTACCCGCGCGCTCACGATGACCAATGTCTACGAGCTGGCCGACACCAGCCGCGGCGCGCTGATCTTCGAGAAGAGCCAGCTCCTGGCTCCTGCCCAGGAGGGGATGATCGCCGCGCCGCACCCGATGGTGGATGGTCTGAAGGAACGCGACTACTACCAGGGCAAGGTGGCCAGGGCGACGCCCGAACAGCGTGCGTGGGCCGATGCCCGTGAGGCGGAGCTCAGCTCAGCCGCCGTCACGTCAACCGAGGCGGGAAGCCGATGACCAGCGGTGGTGAAGCAGTCCTCTTCTGGGTACTGGCCCCGATCTGCGTGCTCGGCGCCCTGGGCCTGCTCTTCCTCAAGAAGGCCGTGCACGTGGCCCTGGGGATGGCGCTGGTGATGATCAACCTGGGCATCTTCTACATCGCCCAGAAGGCCGAGTTCCTCGGGATCGTGCAGATCGTCGTCTACACGGGCGCGGTCATGATGCTGTTCCTCTTCGTGCTGATGCTGATCGGTGTCGACTCATCGGACTCCCTGGTCGAGACGATCAGGGGCCAGAAGGTCGCCGGCCTCCTGCTTTCCGTCGGTCTCGGGGTCGTTCTCGTCATGGCGATCGGCTCGGTGACCTTCGCCAGCCCGGTCGGCCTGGAGCAGGCCAACGCCGGCGGGAACATCACTGGCATGGCCTACCTGATCTTCGGCAAGTACGTCTGGGCCTTCGAGGTCACCAGCGCGCTGCTCATCACGGCAGCCCTGGGCGCCATGGTCCTGGCTCACCGGGAGCGGCTCACGCCGCGCCCGACCCAGCGCCAGTGGTCCGAGCGGCGGTTCCGGGTGGGCAAGAACCTGGCAGGGCTGCCCGCCCCTGGTGTCTATGCGCGCCGGAACGCGGTCGACACCCCGGCCCTGCTGCCTGACGGAACAGCCAGCGAGGCGTCCGTATCGCGGGTGCTCACCGCGCGCGAGCAGGTCAGCGACCCAGAGGAGTTCGCCGGGGCCGAACGTGCCATCGAGCGCGAGATCGAGGAGGGGACCAACCGATGAGCCTGGTCAACTACATCTACCTGTCGACCGTGCTCTTCGCGATCGGCGGTGCCACGGTGCTGGTGCGCAGGAACGCCATCGTGGTCTTCATGGGCGTCGAGCTGATGCTCAACGCGACCAACCTGGCTTTCGTGACCTTCGCCCGGATGCGCGGTTCGCTGGACGGCCAGGCGATCGCCCTGTTCGTGATGGTGGTTGCCGCCTCCGAGGTCGTCGTGGGGCTTGCGATCATCATGGCCATCTTCCGTGCCCGCCGGTCGGCTTCGGTCGATGACGCCAACCTGTTGAAGCTGTAAGGGGCACGAACATGCATCTGCTGCAACTCTCTGCTGCCGTACACCCTGCCTCAGGGGTGACGTCCCTGGCCTGGCTGCTCGTGGCCCTTCCGCTGCTGGGAGCGGTCATCCTCCTGTTCGGGGGACGGCGCACCAACAAGATCGGGCCGCTGCTCGCCACGGGGCTGTCCTGGGCCAGCTTCGCCATCGGCGCGGTGATCTTCATCGCGATGCTCGGCCGCTCCGCTGAGCTGCGTTCGGAGTCGCTGTCCCTGTACAGGTGGATTCCGGCCGGAAGCTTCCAGGTCGACGCCGGCATGCTGGTCGACCCGCTGTCCATGTCCTTCGTGATGCTGGTGACCTTAGTCGGCTCGCTGATCCTGGTCTACTCGCTGGCCTACATGGAGCACGACCCGGACAAGCGCCGCTTCTTCGGCTACCTCAACCTGTTCGTGGCCTCGATGCTGCTGCTGGTCCTGGCCGACTCGTACCTCCTGCTCTACGTGGGCTGGGAGGGCGTCGGCCTGGCGTCATACCTGCTGATCGGGTTCTGGAACCACGTCCCGGCAAACGCAGCGGCGGCCAACAAGGCGTTCGTGGCCAACCGGGTCGGTGACTTCGGCATGTCCGTGGCGATCATGCTCATGTTCGCCACCTTCGGCACGGTCAGCTTCGCCGGCGTCGATGCCGGGGTGGCCGGCGCCAACAAGGGTGTGCTCACGGCGATCGGCCTGCTCCTGCTGCTGGGCGCATGCAGCAAGTCGGCGCAGTTCCCGCTGCAGAGCTGGCTCGGGGACGCGATGGCCGGTCCGACGCCGGTCTCCGCGCTGATCCACGCCGCGACGATGGTCACCGCCGGTGTCTACCTCGTCGTGCGCAGCCACGTGATCTTCGAGGGGTCGCCGACGGCCCAGACCTTCGTGGTCATCGTCGGCGCGATCACCCTGATCTTCGGGGCCATCGTCGGTTGCGCCAAGGACGACATCAAGAAGGCGTTGGCAGCCTCGACGATGAGCCAGATCGGCTACATGATGCTCGCCGCCGGCCTCGGCCCGGTGGGCTACGCCTTCGCCATCTTCCACCTGCTCAACCACGGCTTCTTCAAGGCCGGCATGTTCCTCGGCGCAGGTTCGGTCATGCACGGCATGAACGACCAGGTCGACATGCGCCGTTTCGGGAACCTGTCCGGCGCCATGAAGATCACCTGGGTCACCTTCGGTTTCGGCTGGCTGGCGATCCTGGGCATCCCCCCGTTCTCCGGTTTCTGGTCCAAGGACAAGATCATCGAGGCCGCCTTCATCGGCGAGGGCTGGCGACCGTGGGTCTTCGGCTTCGCGGCGCTGATCGGTGCGGGAGTCACCGCCTTCTACATGTCACGGCTCTTCTTCATGACGTTCCAGGGCAGGAAGCGCTGGCCCAAAGACGCCCATCCGCATGAGTCGCCCAGGCTGATGACGGTTCCGATGATCATCCTGGCCGTGGGCTCGGCCTTCCTGGGGCTGATCCTTGGTCCGACGAACGCGATCCAGAGCTGGCTCGAGCCGGTCACCGGCGCTCACGCCGAAGGCGAGCCGGTGATCTCCGTCCCGGTGCTGATGACCATGACCCTGCTCATCGTCGCGGGAGGTGTGGGCCTGGCCTGGATGCGCTACTGGCGTGACGCGGTACCCGTCGTTGCCCCGGTCGGTTCGCTGGTGACGCGCGCTGCGCGCAGGGACCTCTACCAGGACGACGTCAACGAGGCCCTGCTGATGCGTCCCGGCCTGCACCTGACCCGCTCGCTGGTCTTCTTCGACACCAAGGGTGTTGACGGTGCGGTCGGCGGTCTGGCCGCGCTCATCGGCGGTACCTCGGCGCGGGTGCGCCGGGTTCAGAACGGCTTCGTGCGTTCGTATGCCCTGACGATGCTCGCTGGCGTCGTCGTGATCCTCGGTGCCGTGTGGGTGGTGCAGTGATGTCCAGTTTTCCGTGGCTGACCACGATCGGCCTGATCCCGCTGGTTGGCGCGCTCGTCGTCGCCTTCCTGCCCGCGAGCCTGGCCTCGAGGGCCAGGCAGATCGCGTTCGGGTTCTCCGTGGTCGCGTTGCTCTTCACCGTCGCCGCAGCCCTGCAGTTCAAGGCGGGCTCGACCCAGCAGTTCCAGCTCTCCGAGCGGCATTCCTGGATCGAGCAGTTCGGTGTGAGCTACGCCGTCGGGGTGGACGGCATCGCCCTCGTCCTGATCGTGATGTCCGCGATCCTGGTCCCCGTCTGCCTGCTCGCCGCCTGGCACGACGTGCCCGAGATTGGGAGGCGCCAGCAGACCTACTTCGCCCTCATGCTGGTCCTTGAGACCTTCATGATCGGCGTCTTCGCCGCGACGGACGTGTTCCTGTTCTACGTCTTCTTCGAGGCGATGCTGATCCCGGTCTACTTCCTGATCGGCTCCTACGGCGGTCCCCGCAGGCAGTATGCCGCGGTCAAGTTCCTGCTGTACTCCCTGCTCGGCGGGCTCGTCATGCTCGTCGCGGTCATCGCGCTGTACCAGGCAGGCCCCGGTGGCCCGCAGGGCTTCCTCGTCCAGAACCTCACCGGGCTCACGCTCGGCCAGAGCGCGGGCCGGCTGATGTTCGTCGGCTTCTTCTTCGCCTTTGCCGTCAAGGCGCCGATGTGGCCGGTCCACACCTGGCTCCCGGATGCGGCCACCGAGGCTCGACCCGCCACCGCGGTGCTGCTGGTCGGCGTGCTCGACAAGGTCGGCACCTACGGGATGATCCGCTTCTGCCTGCAGATGTTCCCGGAGGCCAGCAAGTGGGCCACGCCCGCGATCATCGTGCTGGCGGTCATCTCGATCCTGTACGGAGCGCTGCTCGCGATCGGCCAGACCGACATCATGCGGCTCATCGCCTACACGTCGGTGAGCCACTTCGGTTTCATCGTGCTCGGCATCTTCGCGATGACCTCGGTCGGCACGGCCGGCTCGGCGCTCTACATGGTCAACCACGGTTTCACTACGGCGGCGCTGTTCCTGGTGGCGGCGATGCTCGTCCGGCGTCGCGGCAGCAAGCGCATCCCGGACTACGGCGGCTGGCAGCGGGTGACTCCGGTGATCGCCGGCGTCTTCCTGCTGTCCGGCATGTCCGCGCTGGCCCTGCCCGGCCTGAACTCCTTCGTCTCGGAGTTCCTCGTCCTGGTCGGCACGTTCCAGCGCTACCCGGTCGCGGCGTCCCTGGCCACGGTCGGGATCATCCTGGCCGCGCTGTACATCCTGCTCATGTACCAGCGGATGATGACCGGGCCCAAGCCCGAGTCGGCTGTCGGCACCCCCGACATGTCGCACCGCGAGAGGTGGGTGGTTGCCCCGTTGATCGTCGCGTTCCTCTTCCTCGGCTTCTACCCCAAGCCCGTGCTCGACGTGATCAACCCCGCGGTGGCCAGGACCCTGCACTACGTCGGTGTCACGGACCCTGCGCCGACGAACCCCGGCACTGCTGAAGGAGCTGTCAAGTGATTGCCTCCCTGTCCGGGCTGACATCCGAGTTCGTCGCCACCAAGATCAACTACGGCGCTGTCCTGCCGATTCTGGTGGTCTTCGGCACGGCGATGATCGGTGTCCTGGTGGAGGCTTTCGCCCCCCGGGGCCGTCGCTACGCCATCCAGGTGGGCGTGGGGCTCGCCGGCCTGGTCGCCGCTCTGGTGGCCGTGGCTCTGGCTGCGGGGCATCAGGGCAGCACCCTGGCAGGCGCCGTGGTCATCGACGGCCCTGCCCTGTTCCTTCAGGGCACGATCCTGGCGCTGTCGGTCCTCAGCGTGCTCACCATGGCCGAGCGCTTCGATGGGGTCGGGGCCGATGCGTTCACCGCTCAGGGCGCCGCGGCCCCCGGTTCGCCGCAGGAGAGTGCTGCGGTGCGGGCCGGCGCGACCACGACCGAGGTCTTCCCCCTGACGATGTTCGCGATCGCGGGTATGCTGCTCTTCCCGGCTGCCGGCGACCTGTTGACGATGTTCGTGGCCCTCGAGGTCCTTTCGCTGCCGCTGTACATCCTCTCGGGGCTGGCCAGCCGTCGCCGCCTGCTCTCCCAGGAAGCTTCGCTGAAGTACTTCCTGCTGGGAGCCTTCTCGTCCGCCTTCTTCCTTTTTGGTGCGGCGCTGCTCTACGGCTACTCCGGCTCGATGGATCTTGGCGTCATCGCCAAGTCCATCGGTACCCAGTCCGGGATGGACGGCCTGCTGGTGCCCGGCATCCTCCTCGTGCTGGTGGGGCTGCTCTTCAAGATCGGCGCGGTGCCCTTCCACTCTTGGACCCCGGACGTGTACCAGGGAGCCCCCACCCCGGTCACCGGGTTCATGGCCGCGTGCACCAAGGTCGCCGCCTTCGGCGCGATCCTGCGGTTCGTCTATGTGGGGGTTGCGGACAGCCGTTGGGACTGGGCGCCGGCTCTGTGGGCGGTCGCGATCCTGACCATGGTCGTGGGCGCAGTCCTGTCCATCACCCAGACCGACATCAAGCGACTGCTGGCGTACTCCTCGATCGCCCACGCCGGGTTCGTCATGACCGGTCTGCTGGCCTTCGACCGGGTCGGCATCTCCTCGGTCATGTTCTACGTGGTGGCCTACGGTTTCAGCACGATCGCGGCCTTCGCGATCGTGTCGCTGGTCCGTGACGGGGGCTCGGAAGCCACCCACCTGTCGCAGTGGGCCGGGCTGGGCAAGAACCACCCCGTCATCGCCGGCGCCTTCGCCTTCCTTCTCCTGGCCTTCGCCGGTATCCCGCTGACGTCGGGCTTCACGGCGAAGTACGCGGTGTTCTCGGCAGCCATCGGTCACGGCGCGACGCCACTGGCGGTCATCGGTGTGCTGGCCAGCGCCGTCGCCGCCTTCGTCTACGTCCGGGTCGTCGTACTCATGTACTTCACCGACCCGGCCAGCGACTCCGTCCGGGTGGTCTCACCGTCCATCCTCACCTCGGTGGCGGTGACGATCGGCGTTGCCATGACGCTGGTTCTCGGCGTCGTCCCGGCTCCGCTGCTGGACCTCGCGTCCCGTTCAGCGCTGTTCCTCCGGTGACCGAGGCGTCACCCGCTCTGGGGTTGCCCACTGCCTCGCCGGCGCTGGCCGAACGGCTGCAGGGCGGGCTGGCGGCTGTCGACGAGCTGTTGCGCTCTGTTGTCGACCACGAGGACCCTTTCATCGCGCAGGCGTCGTTGCATCTGTCTGAGGCCGGGGGCAAGCGGTTCAGGCCGATGCTCACGCTGCTCGCCGCGGAGCTCGGTAGCGGGATCAACGATGAGGTCGTCACGGCGGCGACCGGCGTGGAGCTGACCCATCTGGCCTCGCTGTACCACGACGACGTGATGGACGAGGCAGACCTGCGCCGCGGGGTGGTCAGCGCCAACGCGCGTTACGGCAACTCCGATGCGATCCTGGTGGGCGATCTGCTGTTCGGGAAGGCCTCCGAGCTCGTCGCGGGGCTGGGGCCTGAGGCTGTCAAGATCCAGGCGCAGACTTTTGTGCGGCTGTGCTCGGGGCAGATCCGGGATGCCCGTCCGGCGCCCGGGGGGGTTGACCCGATCGGGTACTACCTCGGAGTTCTCGCCGACAAGACCGGAGTGCTCATTGCGACGGCGGCCCGATACGGCGCGATGTTCAGCGGCTGCCCTCCCGAGACGGTCGAGATCATGAGCCGGTATGGCGAGCAGCTCGGGATCGCCTTCCAGCTTGCGGATGACCTGCTGGACATCTCGTCGGTGTCAGGGGAGTCAGGCAAGGAACCCGGCACCGACCTGCGCGAAGGGGTGGCGACCCTGCCGGTGCTCCTGGTCCGCCAGTCGACCGACCCTGCCGATGCCCGGCTCAAGGAGCTCGTCGGTGACGGCTCCGACCTGCGAAGCGACCTGCACGATGACGCGCTGCACCGCGAGGCCCTGCGTCTGCTGCGGGCCCACCCGGCTATGGGCGAAGCACGCAGGCGGACGAACGCCGTGGCTCTGGAGGCCCAGGAGCTTCTTGCTCCGCTGGCCAGCGGGCTCCCGGCTGACTCTCCTGCCGGTGACTCCGTGGCAGCCCTGTCGGCCCTGGTGGCGAGCGTCGTCAACCGCGCCGGCTAGGCTCCGCTGACCGCCAGAGAGTACAGCGCACGGCGGGCACAGGGTTCAGACCGCTGCGTGGTCGGCGGCCTCGGCCAGCCGGCGACGGGTGCGAATCGACCGGAGCGAGTCGAAGGTCAGCACCAGAAGCGCAATCCACACGATGCCGAAGCCGATCCAGCGGCTGGTGCTCATCGTCTCGCCCAGGAGCAGCACCCCGCAGAGCAGCTGCAGAACCGGCGTGACGAACTGGAGCAGTCCGATCGTCACCAGGGGCACCCGCCGGGCCGCAGCCGCGAACAGCAGCAGGGGCGCGGCGGTCACCAGGCCGGCCGAGGCCAGCAGGAGCGGATGGGTCGGAGAGTTCGCGGTGAACGTGGTCTCGCCCCTGACCGAGACCCACACGAGGACGGCTATGGCCACCGGCAGCAGCACGGCGGTCTCCGAGGTCAGGCTCTGGAAGGCTCCCAGCGAGGTGCCGAGCCGCTTCTTCATCAGTCCGTAGAGGGCGAAGGAGAAAGCCAGGCTCAGGGCGATCCACGGGGGGCGCCCGAAGTCGACCGTGAGGTAGATGCCGGCCGCCAGCCCGATCGCCACGGCCAGCCACTGCAGCGAACGAAGCCTCTCGCGAAGGATGATCACCCCGATCGCCACGGTCACGATCGGGTTGAGGAAGTACCCCAGCGACGCTTCGGTCACATGGTGAGCCACCACAGCCGCCACGTAGATGGTCCAGTTGACGGCGATCAGCAGGCCGGCCAGGGTGACTGCTCCCAGCATCCGCGGATTGCCGAACACCGAGCTGCACCAGCCAAGATCTCGGCGAACGGCAAGCACGGTCAGGCAGAAGAGCAGGGTCCACACGATGCGGTGGGCCAGGATCTCCCACGCGCCGGCGGGTGCCAGCAGGTGGAAGTACAGCGGGAACACCCCCCAGATCGCGTAGGCGACAGCACCGTAGATGGTGCCGCGTCGCACGTCCTGGGGGGTACCAGTCAGGACGGTTGTCAGCCGACGGTCCAGGTGTCCTTGCCATGGAGCAGCGCGGCGAGGTCGGCGTCGGTCGCCGGGCCGCCGGCCTGGGTGACGACCTCTCCGATCTGGCCCCGCACGAGGTCGTCGTAGCTCGGCCGTGAGACGTTGCGGAAGATTCCCATCGGCATGTGCACCATCGTCGGATCCTCGAGCCGGGAGAGCTGGAACGCCATCGACGGGTCGTCCGCGGTGGAGTCGTGAATGACGACGCGTGACATGTCGGCGCCCTCGGCGTCCACGACCACCAGCTCGCCGGAGTCGCCACGTGCCACGAGCTGGTCGGCGCCCACCCGTACCGGCTCGCCGTCGACGAGGTGGACAATCCTGGCCTCAGCCTGCTCGCGGTCCTTGATCAGCTCGAAGGCGCCGTCGTTGAAGATCGGGCAGTTCTGGTAGATCTCCACCAGGGCGGTGCCCCGATGCTCGGCAGCCGCCCGCAGCACGGATGTGAGGTGCTTGCGGTCCGTGTCCATCGTGCGAGCCACGAAGGTGGCCTCCGCGCCCAGGGCCAGTGACGCCGGGTTGAACGGCCGGTCGACCGAACCGAACGGGGACGACTTGGTGACCTTGCCGAACTCGGAGGTCGGGGAGTACTGACCCTTGGTCAGGCCGTAGATCCTGTTGTTGAACAACAGGATCTTGAGGTTGACGTTGCGCCGCATCGCATGGATGAGGTGGTTGCCACCGATGGACAGGGCGTCGCCGTCGCCGGTGACGACCCACACGGACAGGTCTTCTCGCGCCGTCGCCAGGCCGGTCGCGATCGCCGGTGCGCGACCGTGGATCGAGTGCATGCCATAGGTGTTCATGTAGAAGGGGAAACGTGAGGAGCATCCGATGCCGGAGACGAAGACGATGTTCTCGCGCTTCAGCCCGAGCTCGGGCAGGAATCCCTGGACCGCTGCGAGGATCGAGTAGTCGCCGCAGCCCGCGCACCAGCGGGGCTCCATGTCACTGGAGAAGTCCTTCTTGGACTGCTTGGGATCGTCCTCGTGGAGGTGCGGCACGCTGAAGGTGCCGACATCCGGCATACCGAGGTTGACGGTGGTCATCGGGTGGCTCCGCTCAGGTTGACATTGGCCTCGGTCAGCACGTTCGCGAGCTCGACGGAGGTGAACGGCAGGCCGCGCACCCGCGTGTAGGACTGCACGTCCACGAGGTACCTGGCGCGCAGCATCATGGCGAGCTGGCCGAGGTTCATCTCGGGCACGATCACGTGCCGGTATGCGCGGAGCACCTCACCGAGGTTGGGTGGGAAGGGGTTGAGATGGCGAATATGTGCGCGGGCGACGTGCATGCCCTCGTTGCGCGCCAGCCGGGCGGCCTCCGCGATCGGACCGTAGGTCGACCCCCAGCCCAGGATCAGGACATCCGCGTCGCCGGAAGGATCGTCCACCACGATGGGGGGGACGCTCTTGGCGATGCCGTCGATCTTGGCCTGGCGCAGCCGCGTCATCTTGTCGTGGTTGTCGGGGTCGTAGGAGAGGTCGCCAGTGACGTCGGCCTTCTCGATGCCGCCGATCCGGTGCTCCAGGCCCGCAACGCCCGGGATCGCCCATGGCCGGGCCAGGGTCTCCGGGTCCCGCAGGAAGGGGTGGAACACCCAGTCGCCATTGGCATCGACGTCATTGGGCTCCGTCGCGAAGGTGACCGGATTGTGCGGCAGGCTGGCGACGTCGGGGATGCACCAGGGCTCGGAGCCGTTGGCGAGGTAGCCGTCGGAGAGCAGGAACACCGGCGTCCGGTACGTGGTGGCGATCCGGACCGCCTCGATGGCGGCGTCGAAGCAGTCGCCCGGTGACTGGGGGGCGACGACCGCGACCGGGGACTCGCCGTTGCGTCCGTACATCGCCTGCAGCAGGTCGGACTGCTCGGTCTTGGTCGGCAGACCGGTGGAGGGGCCGCCGCGCTGGACGTCGATGATGACCAGGGGAAGCTCCATCGTCACCGCCAGGCCGATCGCCTCGGACTTGAGGGCAACACCGGGACCGGAGGTCGGCGTGACGGCCAGGGCACCGCCGTAGGAGGCTCCGATCGCAGCGCCGACGGCGGCGATCTCGTCCTCGACCTGCATGGTCGTGACACCGAAACGCTTCAGCTTCGAGAGCACGTGCAGGATGTCCGTCGCCGGGGTGATGGGGTAGGCGCCCAGGACCAGCGGCAGGCCGGCGAGCTGGGCGGCAGCCACCAGGCCATAGGCGACGGCCGTGTTGCCGGTGATGTTGCGGTAGGTGCCGGCGCGCATCTGCGCCGGGGCGATCTGGTAGGTGACGGCGAAGTCCTCGGTGGTCTCGCCGTAGTTGAAACCGGCGTGCAGGGCAGCGAGGTTGGCCTGGAGCAGGTCGGGCTTGGACCCGAACTTGCTCTTGAGGAACTGCTCGGTCCCGGTGGTCGGGCGGGTGTACAGCCACGACAGCAGGCCGAGCGCGAACATGTTCTTGGACCGCTCCTTGTCCTTGCGGGACAGCGGGAAGTCGGCGAGCGCGTCAACAGTCAGCGAGGTCAGGTTGAGGGGGTGCACGTGGTAGCCGTCGAGGCTGCCGTCCTCGACCGGGGACACGTCGTACTTGACCTTTGACAGGTTGCGCTTGGTGAACTCGTCGGTATTGACGATGATCGTCCCCCCGCGCGGCAGGTCGCCCAGGTTGGCCTTGAGCGCGGCCGGGTTCATCGCCACCAGCACGTCCGGGGCGTCGCCAGGGGTCAGGACGTGGTGGTCGGCGAAATGCAGCTGGAAGCTGGAGACTCCGAGAATGGTCCCCGCTGGCGCCCGGATCTCCGCGGGGTAGTTGGGCAGGGTGGACAGGTCGTTGCCCAGTGCCGCGGTTTCTGAGGTGAAACGGTCCCCGGTGAGCTGCATCCCATCACCCGAGTCTCCTGCGAAACGAATGACGACACTGTCAAGACGTTCTACTCGCTTGATACTCATACGTGCGTTCCCACCAGATTTCTTGGATGTCCCAGTTCGCTTCGTTGCGCTGGCGAATAGATCGATGGTACCTTGCCGCGCCTGACGGGGCCCGGTGTGCTGCTGCTGCGGACGCCGCGTGTCGGATCAGATGCACCGGGACCTCCCGGGCAAGAGCCGGACTGCACTGGCTAGGCTGTCCCGCGTGTCCCCCTATCTGACTGTTGCCGGAGTCGTCCTGACAGGCGTGCTTCTCTTCGTTGCCGGGATGGGGGTCCGCCGCCTTCTGGCGCCGTACGCGCAGACCGAGGCGAAACTCACGACGTACGAGTGCGGTGTCGACCCCGTGGGGGAGGGCTGGGCGCAGAGCAACGTTCGCTACTTCCTCTACGCGTTCCTCTATGTCATCTTCGCCGTCGACGCGATCTACCTCTTTCCCTGGGCCACGGTGATCCGCAGCGCCGATCTCGGCATGGCCTCGCTGGCCGAGATGGCCATCTTCATCGGCGTGCTCCTGGTGGGCCTGGCCCACGCCGCCCGCCGCGGTCTGCTCCGGTGGGTCTGATGGCCACCGGCCCCCTGACGCTGAGAGCACTGGTGACGCTGTGACGGTCGATCTGCCGATGCCCGGGATCGGACTGGCCAACAACGACGCGCCGCTGCCGATAAAGCTGGTCCTGAACTGGGGCCGGCGCTACAGCCTGTGGGTGTTCAACTTCGGGCTCGCCTGCTGCGCGATCGAGTTCATCTCCGCGTCCATGGCCAGGCACGACTTCATCCGCCTGGGCGTCATCCCCTTCGCGCCGAGCCCGCGTCAGGCAGACCTGATGGTCGTGTCGGGCACGGTCACCGACAAGATGGCCCCGGCGATCCGCCGGCTGTACGACCAGATGCCCGAGCCCAAGTACGTCATCTCGTTCGGTTCCTGCGCCAACAGCGGCGGCCCCTACTGGGACTCGTACTGCGTGACCAAGGGCGTTGACCAGCTGATGCCGGTCGATGTCTATGTGCCGGGGTGCCCGCCCCGCCCGGAGGCTCTGCTGCAGGGCATCATCGCGCTGCAGGAGAAGATCGCCTCCGAGACGTTGTCGACGAAGTCGATCCGGGCGAAGTATGCCGGTTCGCGCCGCGCGGCTGCGGGGGAGGTCACCCGGCCCCTGGTGGCACGGCCACAGCCCGCCGGGTCACCAGTGACCGCCGGCCACACCGGAAGTGAGCAGTCGTGACCGAGACGCCCTGCCGCGACGTGCCCCTGGCCGAGTGGGCGGCGGCGCTGAGCACGGCCCGCGAGGAGGGGTTCGACTTCTTTGACTGGCTGACCGCGGTCGACGAGACGGACGCGCCGGAGAACCCCGGTTTCGACGTCGTGTGCCACCTCATGAACAGCTCCACCGGGCACTCGGCTGATGGCGGGCTGGCTCGCCTGCTGGTGCGCACCCGGGTTCTGGAGGGCCAGGCGCCGGCAAGCGCGACGAGGCTCTGGGCCGGTGCGGCCTGGCACGAGCGCGAGACCTACGAGATGTTCGGCATCGCCTTCGAGGGGTTCGACGACGGGACCGGGCTCGGACTGCGCCCGCTCCTGCTGCCCAACGGCTTCGAGGGCACCCCGTTGCGCAAGTCCTTCGTCCTGGCAGCACGTGCCAGCAAGGTCTGGCCCGGCGGCAAGGAGCCGGGCGAGGGCGCTGCGCCGGTCGCCGGGGCCAAGGAGAAGCCCGGCCGTCGCAAGATCGCCCCACCCGGCGTGCCCGACGCCACCTGGGGGCCGCGATGAGCACGGGGCTCGAGCTGACGCTACGTCTGCTGATCGTGCTCGGCGCCTTCGTCGTGATGTCGCTGGTCGTCGGCCAGACCGAGCACAAGGTGATGGCGCACATGCAGGGCCGGCTCGGCCCCATGTATGCCGGCGGCTACCACGGCTGGGCCCAGCTCGTCGCGGACGCCGTCAAGTTCCTCCAGAAGGAGGACATCACGCCGCGGGCGGCCGACCGCAGGGTGTTCCATATCGCCCCCGGTGTCGCTCTGGCGCCGTACCTCGTGGCTTTTGCCGTCATCCCGATCTCCCCGACCCTGGTCGCCGCGGACGTGGGCGCCAGCGCGCTGTTCGTCCTGGCGGCCGGCGCGGTCGGCATCCTCGGAGTTCTGATGGCGGGCTGGTCGAGCGCCAACAAGTACGCCCTGATGGGCGGGATCCGGGCAGGTGCGCAGCTGCTCAGCTACGAGCTGCCCATGGTCCTGGCGGTGGCGTCGGTGGCCCTGGCCGCGGGGTCGGTGTCGCTGACCGGCATCGTCGCCGCGTGGAGCCCGCTGTGGCTGATCTGGCAGCTCCCCGGCGCGTTCGTCTTCCTGGTCGCGGCGGTCGCCGAGCTCAAGCGCACCCCCTTCGACATGCCGGTGGCCGAGTCCGAGATCGTGATGGGGCCGATGACCGAGTACACGGGTCTGCGGTTCGCGTTCTTCATGCTCTCCGAGTATGCGGGCATCGTCGTGATGTCCCTGATGTTCGCCGTGCTGTTCCTCGGAGGCTGGCAGGGCCCGTTCTCAGATGCGCTGGGCCCGGTGTGGACGCTGCTCAAGAGCGCCCTCATCTCGGTGCTGATCATCTGGATGCGGGTGTCCTGGCCGCGCCTTCGTGAGGACCAGCTCCAGCGCCTCGCCTGGTTGATTCTTGTCCCGCTCGCGCTGGCTCAGCTGGCTCTGACTGCAGTCTGGGTGGTGTTGAGCTCACAATGACCGATCACACGCATTCACACGCGAACCAGCCGTCGACCCACGGTTTCATCCCGGGCCTTCTCAAGGGCATGGCCACCACGGCCAAGAGCCTGGGCAGGCCGACCCACACGAGCGAGTACCCCGACGTTCAACCCGAGCTGCCGCCGCGCACCCGCGGGGTCATAGCGCTGCTCGAGGAGAACTGCACGAACTGCATGCTGTGCGCACGTGAGTGCCCCGACTGGTGTATCTACATCGACTCGCACAAGGAGACCCTCCCGGCGACGACCGAGGGCGGGCGCGAGCGTCAGCGCAACGTGCTCGATCGTTTCGCGATCGACTTCTCCCTGTGCATGTACTGCGGAATCTGCATCGAGGTCTGCCCGTTCGACGCCCTGCACTGGAGCCCTGAGTTCGAGTATGCCGAGCTCGACATCCTGGACCTCCTCCATGAGAAGGAGCGGCTCGGGCAGTGGATGCCCACCGTGCCGCCACCGCCGGCGCTGGACCCGGGCTCGGCTGAGCCGCAGGAGATCACCGCGGTCAACAAGCCGCCGCGGGCTGCGCCGGAGGCGCGCTCATGACCACGCTGGACATCTTCTTCGCTGCCGTCGGCCTGATCACGGCGGCAAGCGCGGTTCTTTCGGTCACCACCCACCATCTCGTGCACGCCGCGCTCTGGCTGGTCGTCACCCTCGGCACCCTGGCTGGCTGTTACGTGATCCTGGGCGCTGAGCTGGTGGGTCTGGTGCAGCTGCTTGTCTATGTCGGCGCGATCGTCGTGCTCGTGCTCTTCGCGCTGATGCTGCCCCGGGCGCCCATCGGCCCCGCCCCCGAGCACAGTGGCGGTGCCGTCCAGCGGGTTGCCGCAGCGGTGGTCGGCGCCGGCACCACCGCACTGTTCGCCTCCGTGCTGCTCCCTGCTCTGGGCGGGGAGACCCTGACTGCCAGAACCGGTGACACGACGGCGATCGCCACCCAACTGTTCGGTTCCTGGGTGTGGCCCTTCGAGCTGCTCTCGCTGTTGCTGCTCATGGCCCTGATCGCCGCACTGGCCGTCTCTCGCATGCGGACGACGCCGTCCACGCCGGTGCAGGGGGAGTCAGCATGATCCATCTGTGGCTTCCGCTCTCGCTGGTCTGCGTCCTGGCCGGGGCAGGTGCCTATGGCGTGATCGCCCGGCGCAACGCGGTGCTGGTCCTGATCGGTGTCGAGCTGATCCTCAATGCTGCCAACCTGCTCTTTGTCACGATGGGCTCGGTGCGGGGCGACGCGCTGCACACTGGCCACGTCATGGCGCTCTTCCTCATTACCATCGCCGCTGCCGAGATGGGGGTCGCGTTAGCCGTGATCCTGGCGCTGTTCCGCGACCGTGGACACATCGACCTGAGTGAGCCCGGTTCATGATGAGTGATCCCGTTTCCCTGGCCGCCCGGCTGGTCATCCTCGCCCCCTTCGTCGCCGCAGTTCTGGGGCTGCTGGTAGCCCGCAGGCATGCGGTCAGCGACCTCGTCGCGACGTCAGGGTCCGTCGTGAGCCTGCTGGCCGGCGTCTACGTCCTGTTTGCCATCCACCGCGACCCGTTCACCCCCGCGGTCTCCACCATCGGGGCACTGCCGCTGGGGCAGCTGCAGGTGCCACTGAACCTGCTGGTGGATGATCTCAGCGCGATCGTCGTGGTCGCCGTGGCCATCGTCGGGCTCGCCGTCCAGCTCTTCTCCAAGTGGTACCTGCATGATGACGACCGGCACGGGGTCTTCGTCGCATCGGTCTCCCTGTTCCTGGCGGCCATGCTCCTGGTGGTCCTCTCCGGTGACCTCGTGCTCACCCTCATCGGCTGGGAGGTCATGGGCTGGTGCTCGTACCTGCTCATCGGTCACAACAGCCGCAAGGAGTCCGCCAACCGGGCTGCCTACAAGGCGTTCCTGGTCACCCGGATCGCCGATCTGGCCTTCGTCGTCGGCCTGATCACCCTGGCGTCCGGCGTCTCGAGCACCTCCATCCCGGCCGTGCTCTCGGGCTGGCCGACCCTGTCGGGCACGACGTTGACGGCCGCTTTCCTCTGCCTGCTGGTCGGGGTCGCGGGCAAGTCGGCGCAGTTCCCCTTCCACGACTGGCTGCCGGATGCGATGGAGGGCCCGACCCCGGCCTCGGCGCTCATCCACGCCGCGACGATGGTCGCCGCCGGCACGTTCTTCCTGGCGCGGCTGTTCCCGATCTTCGTCCTGTCGGACCCGGCTCGCCTGGTGCTCGCGGTCATCACCGCCGTGACGATGGTCGGCGCTGCCGTCATTGCCTTCGGGCAGTCGGACCTCAAACGCATGCTGGCCTACTCCACCCTCAGCCAGATCGCCCTCATGCTGTCCGCCCTGGCCGTCGCACCGGCGTCCGTCGGGGCCGGGCCCGGCGTGCTCCACATGCTGTCGCACGCGATGTTCAAGGCGTTGCTGTTCCTGGCGATCGGGTGGCTCAGCGTTCTGGTCGCCGGCACCGCGGCGGCCACGATGTCCGGTGGGGTGCGCCATCACCCGCAGCTGAGGCTGCCCATCGCCATCGGTCTCCTGTCGCTTGCCGGGGTCCCGCCACTGGTCGGGTTCGTGTCCAAGGAGTACGTGCTGGGCGCGGCCTACGACAACGTCACCGAGCTGGGTTCGGTCGCGGGGTGGGTCGTCCTGGTCGCGTTCGTCGTGACGGTGGTGCTCACCGCTGCCTACTGCACCCGCGCCTGGCTGGTCCTCACCCACCTGAGCCCCGAGGAACAGGCGATCCGGCAGGCCAGGATCAAGGAGTCGCGCACGGTCGTGGACGTCAGCATCGTCGAGATCCTCACCCAGCCGGCGTCCGTCCCGCCCGACACCGCCCCCGACACCGCCCCCGACACCGCGTCCGGCCCGGTGGGCGGGTCCACACCGGCCGCCGTCGCGGCTGAGCCTGACCACGGTCATGCCGGTATCTTCGGCAGTGCCCGCGCGTCGGTAGGCGTCCTGGCGTTCCTGTCCGTGTTCGGCGGACTGATCGTCTTCACCCCGCTGGTGGGGGTCAAGCCGCACCTCGTCTGGTTCCTGGCCGCAGGCTCTCTGCTTCTGATCCTCGGGGCCTGGGTCGTGGTGGGGCGGCTTGCCTCCAGGAATGGCAGTGGCGATGCGGCCGAGCTCTTGGGCGCCCGCCGAACAGCTTTGTTCGACAAGGGTTTTGGAGCGGACGGTATCTATGTCGCAGTGGTGTCCCCGGTGGTCAGGATGGCGCGGGTCGTGGTCACGGCGGACCGCGAGGTCATTGACGCCTATGTCCGCGGCACCGTCGTGGTGACTCGCTGGGCGGGGATCGCCGGCGAACGGGCGCATACCCGCAAGCCGTCCTCGTACCTCGTGTGGTTGCTGCTCGGACTCCTGGCGGTCGGCGTGTCGGGCGTGACGTTGTGGTAATCCTGCTGGTCGCAGCCCTGGCCATCCCGGCCCTGACGGGCACCGCCCTCATCGTCTCGGGCCGTGCGTCCAGGCCGCTGTCCGAAGGCAACGCCAACATGCTCAGCCTGGTGGCCAGCCTGGTCACGGCCGCCTTCGTCATCGCGGCGGTGATAGCGCGCCCGGTGCTGGACCAGCCGTGGCTGCCCTCGCTCGGGGTCAGGCTGCACTTCGCGGTCGACGGGATCAGCGCACCCCTGTTGATCCTCACCGCGCTGCTCAGCGTCGCGGTGGTGGTCCAGGCCGGATCGCGCCCGCCGCACGGCGGATCGCCCGCGACCTTCTACGGATGCCTGCAGCTGGTCGAGCTCGGGGCGCTGGCAACGTTCTTCGCCCGGGACGCCGTCATCTTCTACCTCGCCTTCGAGATCGTGCTGATCCCCATGTGGGTGCTGATCGCCCGCTACGGCGACTCCCGCGATCTCGCGGCACGCGCCGATGCCTCAGGCCGTTTCGTTCTCTACACGGTGCTGGGCTCCACGCTCATGCTGATCGGCATCCTCGCCCTGGTCCAGGCCTCGGGAACGGCCAACCTCGACGTTCTCGCGGCCACCCACGGGGCGGGGCTGGACCGGCATACCCAGATCATCATCGCGGCGCTGCTCCTGGTCGGGATGGGTATCAAGATCCCGGTGTTTCCGCTGCACACCTGGCTGCCGCCCGCACACACCATCGCGCCAACCGCCGGCTCGGTGATGCTGGCAGCCGTCCTGCTGAAGATGGGCACCTACGGGGTGGTGCGGCTGGTGGTCGCACCGCTGCCCATCGGGTTCGGGGCACTGGCCCCGGCGTTTGCCATCGTCGGCGTCATCGGGATCATCTGGGGAGGCATGGCCTGTCTGGTGGAGAACGACCTCAAGCGCCTCATCGCCTACTCCTCGGTTGCCCACATGGGCTTCGTGGTTCTGGGGCTGTCCAGCGGGACCACTGTGGGGCTGCAGGCGGCGTTGTTCGCCAACATCGCCCACGGTGTGGTGTCCGCGCTGCTCTTCTTCCTCGTCGGCGGACTCAAGGAACGCTGGGGGTCGGCCGACCTGGCCACCGCGCGCGCTGCCCTGCGTGAGGTCTCGCCCCGGCTCGGCCTGGCCCTCGTCGTCGGCTTCGCCGCGTCGCTCGGCCTTCCCGGCCTGGTCGGCTTCTGGGGTGAGTTCCTGGCGATGTACTCGGCCTGGAACCCGGCCCCGGATCGTCCGCAGACCCTGATGCGGGTTCTGGTCGTCGTGGCGGTGCTGGGAGCCGGGCTGGCCGCGGCGTACTCCCTGCGCGTGCTGAGGCTGATCTGGTCCGGCGACCGCACCTCGCCGGCGCATGAGGACGCCCGCGGCGGCGAATGGTCCGTACTGGCAGTTCTGGTTGCCGCTGTCCTGGTCCTGGGCGTTGCCCCGGGTCTGGTGCTGAACTCGACCTCCAGGGACGTCGCCGCCATCACCATGGAGGTGCCCCGATGAGCCAGGCCGTCGTCAGCGTGAACGCCGGGATGCTCTTGCCGGTGCTCGCTCCGGCCGTCGGAGCGGCCGTCATCCTGGTCGCCGATGTGGTGGTCCAGCATCTGCGCCGGGTGCACTACCTGATCGCGTTGGCCAGCCTCGTGGTGGGCGCCGTCGCCACCTTCGCCGGCCTGGGCCTGGGCACGTTCACCGGTGCTGTCCGCCGGACCCTGTGCCTGCCCGGCGGTGGCCAGTGCATGTACGTCGCCGACTCGGTGGCCTCCACCCTGCAGCTGGCGGCGTTGCTGGCCGCTGCGCTGACCCTGCTGCTGAGCTGGCCCGACGACAAGAAGGAGTCGTCCGGCAGCACCGCCGTCATCGTGAGCCTCGTCCTGGCGGCCACGGCGGGCGCCACGGCTGTGGCCGGTGCCCGCGACGTCGGCACCTGGCTGGTCGCGCTCGAGCTCGCCACCCTGCCGACGGTGGCCCTGGTGGCCCTGCGGGGCGCGCGCTCGGCGATCTCCGGGGCCGTCGCGCTGCTCACCGCGGCGCTAGTCTCCTTCGGGCTGCTGGCCTTCTCGGCAGCCCTCTGGTTCACGGCGACCGGGAGCGGGTTCCTCAATCCCGTGGCCGCGCTCGCGATCGTCGACGATCCGGCCAGACGCTCGATACTGGTGCTGGCTGTCGTTGTCGCGATCGCCGGAATCGGTTTCAAGCTCTCCCTGGTGCCGTTCCACGCCTGGACTCCCGAGGCGTATGACGGGGCACCCCTGCCGATCGCCGCGTTCCTGGCCGCGGTCTCCAAGATCGCCGCCCTCGCCGCGCTGCTCGTGGTGATCAGGGCCGTGGCGCCGCTGGGCGCCCCGCCGCTGGCTGCCATCGCGATCGTCTCGGCGGTGACCATGACGCTCGGCAACATCATGGCGCTGCGACAGGACGGTGTCGTCCGGCTGCTCGCCTGGTCGACCGTGGCCCAGGCCGGCTGGGTGGTCCTGCCACTGGCTGCCGTCTCCTCGGCCGCCGTGCATGCCTCGGGGACGTACCTGCTGGCCTACGTCCTTGCCACGCTCCTGGCGTTCGCCGTGATCGCGGCCCTGGTCCAGATCAGGGGAGCCAGAAGGGCTCGCGACCTCACGGAGTACCGCGGCCTGCTGACCGACCACCCTGTTCTGGCCAGCGCGCTGGGGCTGGCCCTGCTCTCGCTGGCCGGGCTCCCGCCGGGCATCCTCGGTCTGGTGGCCAAGGTCGCCGCGCTGCGTCCCGTGGTCACCAGCGAGCTCTGGTTCCTGGCCGTCGTCGCGGCGGTCAACGCCGTCCTCGGTGTGGCGGTCTACCTTCGCTGGCTGCTCAAGGTCATCTCCTCACCCGACTCCTCAGAGCAGGCGTCTGCACCCGTGGTGCCGGACGGGGCTGCTCCTGCGGCGGCGGGAGCCGTTCGGGCGCATCCTGCGACGCTGGTCGCTGTCGGCTTCACGGGAGTGGCCCTGGTGCTGACGAGCCTGAGCCCGCAGATGCTCGTGGGGATGCTCGGCAGCTGACAGCCTGGGAATCGGCCCGCGTTGACGGACTGTGCAGGTCGTGACCTCCCACACTCGTTCGCGCCGGCCTTGCTGCGCGCCTGACCCGTTCCCCGGAACACCAAGGGGAGGACCAACGTTGGGAGAGGTATGCACAATCACTACAACGGACTGAAGACGACGCTGCTCTTCAGCGGCATCTTCGCCCTCCTGCTCGCGCTCGGTTCTGTGATCGCCGGGGGCAGCTACATCTGGGCCTTCGCGCTGTTCGGGGTCGCCATGACCGCCTACGGCTACTGGAACAGCGACAAGATCGCGATCAAGGCCATGCGCGCCCGCCCGGTGACCGAGTCAGAGGCACCGGCGATGTACCGGATCGTGCGCGAGCTCTCGGCTGCAGCGGACAAGCCGATGCCCCGCTTGTTCATCTCGCCCACCGAGGCGCCCAATGCCTTTGCCACCGGGCGCAACCCCTCCAACGCCGCGGTCTGCTGCACCGAGGGGATCCTCTCGCTGCTCGACGAGCGCGAGCTGCGCGGGGTCCTGGGCCATGAGCTCATGCACGTCTACAACCGCGACATCCTGACGTCGTCGGTGGCGGCCGCGGTGGCCGGCGTCATCACCAGCGTCGCCCAGATGTTCATGTTCATGAGCATGTTCGGGGGTGGGGGCAACAACGAGGACGACCGCGCCAATCCGGTTGCCATGATGGCCATGGCCCTGCTCGCCCCTCTTGCCGCCACGACCATCCAGCTGGCGATCACCCGGACGCGCGAGTATGACGCCGACGAGGACGGCGCCAGGCTCACCGGCGACCCGCTGGCTCTCGCGTCCGCGCTCCGCAAGCTCGAGCGAGGCACGGCGGCCGCGCCGCTGGCCCCCCAGCGCGACCTGGTCAACGCCAGCCACATGATGATCGCCAACCCGTTCCGCGCCCAGGATGTCTCGAGGCTCTTCGCGACCCACCCGCCGATGGCGGACCGGATCGGCCGGCTGGAGACGATGGCATCGGGGTACCGCGAGAACTGACCTGGTTCACCAGCCGCAGGCCCGATCTGCTGACGCGGGACCTGCGGCGGGAGCGTCCGGGTGCTTCTGAGAGAGTGCAACATGACCAACCTCACCCGTCTGGAAGCAGCGGCGCGATCCGCCCTCATCGATGTCACCGGATATCGCGTCGAGCTCGATCTGGCTCAGGAAGCGGCGACGTTCGAGTCCACGAGCACGGTCCGCTTCAGCTGCGCCGAGCCGGGGTCGTCGACGTTCCTGGACGTCAAGCCGCAGCACCTCCACCGGGTCACCCTCAACGGCGCGGAGATCGACCTCGCCGGCTTCGACGGCGAACGGATCTCGCTGGCCGGGCTGGCCGCCGAGAACGAGGTCGTGGTGACCGCGACGATGAGGTACAGCAACGACGGGCAGGGCCTGCACCGCGCGGTCGACTCGGCTGACGACAGGCACTATGTCTACGGGCACTCGTTCCTGGACGCCGCGCCGCGCGTCTTCGGGTGTTTCGACCAGCCCGACCTCAAGGCGCCGTACGACGTCAGCGTGACCGCACCGCCGGAGTGGATCGTCCTGGGCAACGGCGCGGCCACCCGCACCGGCGAGGGAACGTGGGTGCTGGCGACCACGAAGCCCCTGTCGACCTACTTCTTCACCGTGTGCGCCGGGCCCTATCTCTCGGTCACCACGGTGCATGACGGCATCCCGCTGGGCGTCCACGCCCGGGCCTCGTTGCGTGAGGCGCTGGAGAGCCAGGCCGAGCAGATGCTCACCGTCACGGCGCAGTCCTTCGACTACTACCACTCGTTGTTCGGTATCCGCTATCCCTTCGGTGAGTACCACCAGGTCTTCGTCCCCGAGTTCAACGCCGGCGCGATGGAGAACCCCGGCTGCGTGACGATCCGGGACCAGTACGTGTTCCGGGGGGCGATGACCCATGACGAGGTGCTGACCCGGTCCAGCACGATCACGCACGAGATGGCTCACATGTGGTTCGGCGACCTGGTCACCATGAAGTGGTGGGACGACCTGTGGCTGAACGAGTCGTTTGCCGAGTACATGTCGCACCGGACGCTCTTCGAGGCGACGGAGTTCACCGACGCCTGGGTCGACTCCTCGATGGCCCGCAAGCCGTGGGGGTATGCCGCCGAGCGGATGCCGTCGACGCATCCTGTTGCCGGTTCGCCAGCGCCGGACGCCCAGTCGGCGCTGCAGAACTTTGACGGCATCTCCTACGCCAAGGGGGCCGCCACCATCGGCCAGCTGATCGCGCACATCGGCGACGCTGCGTTCATCACCGGGGTGAGCGACTACCTGCGGTCCCACGCCTACGGCAACGCCGACCTCTCGGACTTCCTCGGGGCGATGGAACGCGCGAGCGGCAAGGACCTGCAGGGCTGGGCGCAGGCGTGGCTGCGCACGTCCGGGCTCGATGCGATCTCGGTGGAGACGGCCACGGCCCAGGGCTCGATCAGGGCGGCCACGGTGTTCCGGACGCCGCCGGCGGCTCATCCTGCCGATCGGTCGCACAGCATCGACGTTGCCGGGTTCTCGGCCGGCACAGAGGTGTTCCGTGTGCTGACCACCGTCGACCACGACAGGACCGCCCTTCCCGAGCTGGAGGGAAAGCCGTCGGCGAAGATGCTCATCCCGAACGCGACGGACCTGACCTGGGCCAACATCAAGCTCGACGCGGCCACGGTCGCCGCCGCGCCGGCTGAGCTGACCGCGGTGCCACAGACCCAGGCCCGGGCGGTCGTCTGGACGGCCCTGCTCGACGGGGTTGCCCTGGCCGAGATCGACCCCAGGCACCTGCTGGCCGTCCTGGCGACGTCCTGGGCCGGCGAGAGCAACCAGTCGATCATCAACCGGGTGGGCCTGCAGATGACCCAGCGGGTCATCCCGGCCTTCATCCCGGTCGGCGAGCAGGACGACGCCTTCGCCGTGATCGCGACGGCGGCCGCGACGATGCTCGCTGCTGCGGAGCCCGGCTCGTCACGCGCACTGGTGGCGGCCCGGTACGTCGCGACCTCGTCCGCGGACGTGGGCCTGCTGAGCGGCTGGGCGGCCGGGGAGCAGCTGCCGGCGGGTCTGGACGGTGACTCGGACTTCCGCTGGGTCGTGCTGGGCAACCTGGCCCGCCGGGGCGCCGTCGGGTCAGCCGGGCTGGACGCGGCGCTCGATCAGGACCGCACCATGGCGGGCAACCTGAAGTGGTTGCAGGCCATGGCTTCCGCCCCCGGGGCATCGGCCAAGGCCTGGGCCTGGGACCAGCTGACGGGGGAATGCGGGCGATCCAACTACGAGCTGAACGCGCTGGCCGCCGGTTTCTGGCACGCGAGCGACCAGGACGTGCTGAGGCCCTATGTCGCCCGGTACTTCGCCGACGTGCCGGCCCTGGCCGGGCGAGTCGGCGAGGACGCCCTGGCCAGAGTCGCCGCGCTGGCCTACCCGGGAAACCTGGTCGAGGCATCGACCGCCGAGCAGTCCATGGCGGCGCTGCGCCGCGATGACCTGACGGCCTCGGTCCGCCGGGCCATCCTGGACGCCGACTCCCAGCTGCACGAGGCTCTGAGGTCCAGGGCCACCTTCGGGTGAGCGGCACGGCATACCCGCAGTTGCAGGGGCCCTGGACGGCTCGTCCGGGGCCACGGTGCCCATCAGCGGCCCGGGCCCCGAGCGGCTCAGCGGTAGTTGGTGAACTGGACGGCGACCTCCAGGTCGGCGCCCCGGAGCAGCGACATGACGGACTGCAGGTCGTCCTTGGACTTGCTGGACACCCGTAGCTCGTCGCCCTGGATGAGCGGCTTGACGGTCTTGCCGAACTCGTCGCGGATCATCTTGGCGATCTTCTTGGCATCCTCCTGGGTGATGCCGTCCTTCAGTGAGGCCTCGAGGCGGTACTCCTTGCCGGAGAGCTGGGGTTCCTTCTCGCCCAGGTCCAGGGCCTTGAGCGAGACGCCACGCTTGATCAGCTTGGTCTGGAAGACGTCAAGGACGGCGAGCACACGTTCCTGCGAGTTTGCCTTGAGCAGGATGTTCTCGCCGCTCCACTCGATGGAGGCACCGACGTTCTTGAAGTCGTAGCGCTGGGAGATCTCCTTCTGAGCCTGGGTCAGCGCGTTGCTGACCTCCTGCTTGTCGACCTTGCTCACGACGTCGAACGATGCGTCGGCCATGTTGGTCTCCTTCGGTGTGTCAGATGGGTGGTTTCCCCGTGGAACGAGGGGGATCCTGGGTGTCGTGTGAGATGGCGGGACCTGCCCCGGTTGGACGGACCCCGTGGTGGAGTTGCTATCCTTCCATCCGCACCACGGCAGGTTGCCCGAGCGGCCAATGGGAGTGGACTGTAAATCCATCGCGAAAGCTTCGAAGGTTCGAATCCTTCACCTGCCACCACGTGCGCGAGAGGGCCTCTGACCTGCGGAAACGCCGGTTGGGGGCCCTTCTCGTATACCTAGTGGGGGTATTGAAACCGCCCGTTCTTTCTACCATCCCGGTTCTAAGGTCGCAGGCCTGTGACCTGCGCAAACGCGTTCAGCGCACAGGATCGCGCCGACCTCCGTGCGGAATACGTGAGGAAGTTTGGGCCCGAGCCCCCGTGCTGGCCGGACTGCCGTCGCGCCTGACCTGCCGGTATGCCCGGGGTGGGGGTATGCAATGACTGCAGACGTACAAGCCATCGCAATTGAGCAGCGGTGGTCGGGGTCGGGTCTGAGCCGAGACCTCCGATGAGTCAACGTCGTGAACGCGAACGGCTCGTACGACATGCAATGACAGGTAGTCGCGTCGGAGGTTCAGCCTCGTGAGTACTTGTTCTTCTGGTACTCCTGAACCCATTTCTTGGAGCTCAACCAGGTTCCTTGTCCTGACTTCTGGGCACGGAGGCGACCTCGGATGGCGGCCACGCGGAGCGCGTTGGCGGTCAGACCTGATTTCTTGTCGGCCAGGCTGGCCAGTGGCACCAGCCGGGCTGGGCCTGCGACGGCCGGTATGACGAACCGGTAGAGGTTGTTCGTGACGGAGCGGGCGATGAGTTCCCCCATCGGGCCGAGGTCGCCTGCATCGGCTTTGCGCATGGCGCTGAGGTACTTGGTGCGTTCGTTCTTGAAGATGATGGCGGGCGGGTAT
>DASVKO010000052.1:0-3186 GCA_036385355.1 Dermatophilaceae bacterium | reverse complement strand
TCCGGGTTCCTGCTCCGGGCCATCGCGGGAGGCGTCGCGACCAATATCCAGCTCTCTGACTGGTTCCTCATGGCAGCCGGCTTCGGATCGCTGTTCATGGCGGCCGGCAAGAGGTATGCCGAGATCCTGCTGGTCCAGAAGACCGGAGTAGCCATCCGCCCGGTGCTCGATTCTTATACGCCCACGTATCTGCGGTTCGTGTGGACCCTGTCGGCGGGAGTGCTGGTGACGACGTATGCGCTGTGGGCCTTCACGATGGGCCAGAGGTCGGGCAACGACTGGAGCGTCGCGTCGGTCATCCCGTTCGTGATGGCCCTGCTGAAGTACTCCGTGGACGTCGACGCCGGCGCGGCGGGCGAACCGGAGGAGATCGTCCTTCACGACCGTGTCCTGCTGCTGCTGGGTGTCATCTGGGCGGCGTGCCTGATGGGCTCGGTGTACCTGTAGGCACCTGATACCTGTGGGCACCGACGGAGAAGGGCGGCCGCTTCCTAGACCGGCAGGCGGGTGAACACGGAACGGGGAAGGTGACGCAGGACGGACATGACCCACCGCATCGTTGGGGGTGCCCACACCGTATGCCGGCCCGCGAGCAGACCCGTGGCGATCACCTCGGCGACCTGCTCCGGGGTCTGCGACAGCGGCGCCACGTCCAGTCCTTCCGTCATCTTGCTTCTGACGAAACCGGGTCGGACAACCAGGACCTGGATGCCGTCCCTCGCCAGTGCGTAGCCCAGCCCGGTGTAGAAGCTGTCCATCCCGGCTTTGGTCGAGCCGTAGACGAAGTTGGATCTCCTGGGTCGCTCACCGGCCGCGGAGGACATGGCAATGATGGCGCCGTGTCCCTGCGCGCGCAGCCTCGCGGCGACCAGGACGCCGCAGGCGACTGCCGCGGCGTAGTTGACCTGCACCAGCGCCAGTGCCGCGTCGACATCCTGCCATGCGCGTTCCTGGTCGCCGAGCAGCCCGAACGCCACCATGACGACGTCGACGTCGGCTCCCGTCTCGAAGCAGGAGGCGATCGCTCGCTCATAGGAGGTCCGGTCGGTGGCGTCGAAGTCCACCTCGCTGACCTGCATACCGGCGGACCGGAGGGACGTGCTGGCGGCGGCGCGGCGTTCGCCCGGGCGGGCGGCCAGCGTGACCTGGACGCCGCGGCGACTGCCGACCAGGCTCCGGACCGTTGCCAGGGCGATGTCGGACGTCCCGCCCAGGACGACCACGCGTTGGATGTTGCCTACTGCGTCCTTCACAGTCCCAGCCTCCTGGCCAGATCGGAGATGAAGACCCCGTCGGGGTCCGCGGCCCGCCTGATGCCACGCCACTGTTCGAGGCGAGGGTACATCTGCGCGACGGCGGAGGCCGGGAGCCGGGAGTCCTTGGCGAGGTACTCGCGCCCGCCGGCGGCGAGAACCTCCTGGTCCAGGCGGTCGAGCAGGTCGCCCAGGACGGGCGAGCCGAGCGGTATGTCGAGTGCGAGAGTCCAGCCAGGACTGGGGAAGGACAGGTGGCCCCCGCTGGGCTGCCCGAAACGCTTGAGCACGGCCAGGAACGAGGCCTGGCCGGTGTCACCAAGCATCTGGATGCACCGGCGGAGAGTCTCCTCTGCGCCGAAAGGCACGACGAACTGGTACTGCAAGAAGCCTCTCGGACCGTAGATGCGGTTCCACCGGGCCACGCCGTCCAGAGGGTGGAAGAACGCCGCGATGCCCTGGATCTCGCCCCGGCGCTCCCGCGGAGCCTTGCGATACCACGCCTCGTTGAAGGCTGCCACGCTCACGCGGTTCAGCAGGCCGCTCGGGAAGATCGGCGGCGCGACGGCCACCTGCCGGGGACCGAAGTCCAGGCTGTGCTCGCGCAGCTTTGGGGGTAGCTGGTCGCGGGTGGCCGGCCAGCCCCGGGTCAGCACCGAGCGCCCAAGGGAGGAACCGCGGGCAAGGCAGTCGATCCAGGCCACCGAGTACGTATACCGGTCGTCGCCCTCGGCCATCCGCGCCAGCAGGTCGTCCAGGTCCGCGCACCGCTCCGTGTCCACCAAACAGTAGGCCGACTCGACCTTCTTCATCCTCAGGGTTGCCCTCAGAACCAGACCGGTCAGTCCCATGCCGCCGACAGTGGCCCAGAACAGCTCGGACTCCGGGGTGAGCTCGCGGATGGTGCCATCGGCGCAGAGCAGGTCCATGGCAACAACATGGCTCCCGAAGCTGCCGTCCACGTGATGGTTCTTCCCGTGGATGTCGGCAGCGATGGCCCCACCGACCGTCACCTGCCGCGTCCCCGGACTGACCGGGACGAACAGACCCCTCGGCAGCAGGAGCCGCATCAGCTCATCGAGGCTGACCCCGGCTTCGACCTCGACCAGCGCCGTTTCGGGGTCCACCGACAACACCCGATGCCGGGTGGTCATGTCAACCACGACTCCGCCACCGTTCTGGGCGGCGTCGCCATAGCTGCGGCCCAGTCCCCGCGCCAGCACCCCTCGCAGCCCCGCATCAGTGACCAGCCGGACAAGCTCGGCATCGTCGCCAGCCGAACGGACCATCGCGACGCTCGGGCTGGTCCTGCCCCAACCCGTCAGCGGGCGCCGGCTATCCATGGATCCTCCTCGAAGGGATTGTCCAGCCGACTCTACCCAAAGGGCCGCCCAATCTCGGGACTGACCTAAGGCCCTCGGCGCGGTGCTACATCCCACAGTGTTAGCTCACCGTTCGGAGTCGAGAAGAAGGATTGGAAGTCGATGAGGCCGGGCCAGTTGAGAACTAAGGCTAGGCTCCCATCGTGCCCACCAACGCCAATGGACTGCTCGATCGTGGGCACGGGGCACTGAGCATCTTCGTCCGCGAGATGCTCAAGTTCGGCACGGTCGGCGTCGTGGCGTTCGTCATCGATCTGGGGGGCTACAACCTCCTGGTGTTCGGCCCACACCTGATAGGCACGCTCGGCGGGCAAAACGCCGGAGCGCTCCACGACAAACCGCTCACGGCCCGAATCATCTCGGCGAGCGCTGGCACCGTCGTGGCGTGGCTCGGGAACCGGCTTTGGACCTTCCGCCACCGTCGCCAGCGGCCGCCCGCCCACGAAATCTCGCTGTTCGTGGCGTTCAATCTCGCCGCCATGGCCATCGCGGTCGCCTGCCTGGGTATCTCCCGATACGCACTTGACATGCACTCCCCGTTCGCCGACAAC
>DASVKO010000051.1:0-12324 GCA_036385355.1 Dermatophilaceae bacterium | reverse complement strand
TACTCGGTGTGGCGGCACATGTGGACCAAGGTGAACACGACGGCCAAGCTCGACGTCGACACGCACCAATTGCGGCACTTCTATGCGTCGGCGCTCATCTCGGGCGGGGCATCGGTGAAGGTCATACAGGCTCGGCTCGGGCATGCATCGGCCGTCATTACCTTGGACACCTACGGGCATCTTTGGCCCGACGATGACACCCTGACGAGGACCGTAATCGACGCGGCTTTCGGACCGCTTGAGGACTCACTGAGGACTTAAGCCACGCTCTGATTGCTCCGGTGCAGGTCAGAGGCCTAAGACTAGTGAATGGCACATTGCCGCTGGAAGTGAGGACACAGCACCTGCTCAGGCCGCTGACCTGCAACGCTCAGGGCAGCTCAGGGCGATGCAGAAGGCCAGAATTACGCCTCCATCGCGGTGACCTACGGGCACGCACGAGACGGGCGATGGGAAAGCTGGGCGTTCAGCCGTGTCGCTGACTTCGCAACCCGCCGGACTTCAGCCACATGTCCCCATTCCCCGACGGTAGAGCACTTGCACGTCCAGACTGGAAGGGTCAGAACATCTTCAGGGGAGAACTGAAAACCGAGGAATCAAGTTATGGGGTACCGAGCCGCTCGGGGTCCGGCACCGGATGAATGGACCTTCTGGGTGGAAGACCCCACTCCTGCCGTCCAGCCGTCCGCAGCGGGGGTCGCTGGCGAACCAGTTGCCGTACGAGGGAACTGGTTCGTGCGGCACAAGGTCGCCTACGCGGTGGTGGCTGTCCTGCTGCTCGGGGTGTTCATAGGTATCGCCGTTGGCAGTGTCAAGGGCGTTCGGGCCCCGGCCAAGGACACCTCAGAGTCATTCATCGACAACCCGGCATCACTATCAACGAGTGTCGAGGAGTCCCTCAAGACGAAACTCGCCGACAGCTCGGATGATTCGTACCGCCCAGGCGTCACGGTGGAGAGCTACGACTGCATCAAGGAGACTGGTCGGCGATCTACCTGCCTCGTGAAGATGGCCGATGGGTCGTCCATCTCCCCGGTCGTCATCGTCTCGGAAGACGGTGCGACTCTGATCTCGCATGCACGGTAAGGCGTGGGGAGCGTACCGATACCTGTCAGCTTGGTTGAGGCAGTTGGGTCCTGCTACTTGTGAGCCTCTGTTTCGAGTTCGGCCAGCCGGTCCAGCTCTATGGCTTGCTGACGCTCATGTCGCGGTGGATCACGGAGGTGCCGACGATTGCGCCGTCAGCATCCCGGACCGGTGAAACGGTGAGCGAGACCGGGAACACCGTGCCGTCCTTTCGGACCCGCTTGGTCTCCAAGTGCTCGACGTGCTGGCCGTCCTTGATCTTGGCCAGGACGGCCTTGATCTCGCCCATTTGATCCTCAGGAGTGAGGAACTCGGCGGACTTGCCGACAATCTCCTCTGCCGAGTAGCCGTACAGTCTCTCGGCGGCGGGGTTCCAGCTTGTGACACTGCCGTCGAGGGAGCCGCTGATAATGGCATCGTCCGAATCCTCGATGATCGCCGCCATGCGCTGGGCGATCTCGAAAGCCCGCCTCTGCTCGGTCACGTCACGGGCCACCGCAGATGAGCCGACGATCACGCCGTCCTCGTCGCGGACCGGTGCGACGGTAACTGAGACCGGGAAGACAGTCCCATCCTTGCGAAGGTGGCTGATCTTCAGGTGTTCGACAACCTCGCCCGCTTTGATCCTGGCCAGGACGGCATACATCTGGTCGGCCCGTCCAGGGTAGGCAAGGATGCGGCCGGACCTGCCGATGATTTCCCTGCCGGAGTAGCCGTACATCCTCTCGGCCGCGGGGTTCCAACTCGTGATGAGGCCCTCAAGGGTGCTGCCGACGATGGCATCGTCCGAATACTCCACGACCGCCGCAACGAGCTGAGCGTTTTGCACCGCCTGCCTTTGACTGGTCACGTCGCGAACCGCCGTGACCACCAGCAGAACGTCCCCGGTGTCGATCTGGGACATGCTGATGTTCACCGGGAAGTCGGTGCCGTCCCGATGCCGGCCGCTGAGCTCCAGATCGAGTCCGCTGGACCGAGTCCTCGGATCTGTGAAGTAGTCCTCCCTGTGTTGGTGGTAGATCTGCCAGAGGTACTCGGGCACCAGGGTCTCGATGGGCTGGCCGATCAGGTCTTCACGGCCGTAACCGAACAGCGATTCTGTCTGCCGGTTGACGAACCGGATCACGCCGTCCTGGTCCATGCCCACCAAAGCATCGGGCACAGCTTCCAGCAGCTTCTCAAATCTCGTTGTCTTGGAAGGCATCTGCCCCCCTCTCAGGTACTGACTACTCTCCAATCATTGCCGCCACGATTCAGATCAATCAGAATCGTGGCGAACGAGACACTTCCTCAGGGTCAGCGCAGAGAAATGTCCCAATTGTCGGGGTGGAAGGGCTCCGACTGGATGCCGGACCCCCGCTCCACTAGCCCGCCTGCTGGATTCACCAACCCTCAGCAATGGCAGATCAGGGCCAAGAGCTGGCTCTGCCTAGGCTCCTACCTCACCCGAGGCCCAGCGCAGCGAGCTAGCTCTCGGTTACAGGTCGGCGGCTGGCTCCGGGGAGATGAGGATCCGAGCATCCGGGTGATGCGGGATGACTTCGAATCGTTTGTCCAACCAGTTCGGCTCGTGGCAGCCAAGTTCGAGGCCGCGTGGGAGGTCTTTGCCCGGACGTGTGCTGACGCAGTGGCTCCTGAGGCTTCACCCACGCGGGCGCATTTCCGCTGGAGTGAGCACAGCACCCGCGGCCTTCGTGGCGCAGTACTGACAGGCCGGGTCACGTGGGACCGCGGACGCCCCGTCGCCTTCGAGGTAAACCTCGACCACTACTGGTGTTCGGAGCCGATGGGTTGCGGCGACACGAGCGCGGCTCGCGCGGCCTTGAGCGCTCGCGCTCTGGTGATCGGGTCGAGGCCGATACGGGTGCGGCGGTCGAGCAGGTCGTCCTCGTCGAGAGCACCCTCATGCCGGACGGCGAAGGTCAGCTCCGCCGCGGTGACCTCGGTGCCGTCGCAGATCACGTCGGCTCCCCCGGCATCGCCGGCGACCGCGACCGCCTCCGTCCCGTACTTGTGAACGAGCCGGGCCGGCGCGGCAACAGCTGCCAGCGCCTCGCGAGAGGCCGCGCCCACCAATGGCAACCGCCGCGTCGAACACGGCCCGGCAGTCACACCAGCGGAGTCCAGCGCCGCGTCGAGCGCGTCCTGCGCCATCCGGCGATACGTCGTGAGCTTCCCGCCGACGATCGTCACCAGCCCGTCGGACGCGGTGATCACCGCGTGGCGCCGGGAGATGTCCGCGGTGCTGTCACCGCCGGTGTGCAGCAGCGGCCGCAACCCGGCGAACGTCCCCAGCAGGTCGGCACGGGTCAGCGGCGAGCGCAGCACCGAGCTCACCGTCTCGAGCAGGAAGTCGATCTCCTCCTCCGAGGCCAGCGGCACGTCCGGTATGTCGCCCGGCGCGTCCTCGTCGGTGATTCCGACATACACCCGGTTGTCGGGCGCGGGGAGCGCGAAGACGAACCGGCTCGTGCTGCCGGGCACCGGGACCGTGAGCCCGGCGGCGAGCCCGCCGAAGGACTCCTGCGACAGGACGAGGTGAGTCCCCCGGCTCGGTCGGAGCTCGATGCCCGGCGCGACCTGGCCGGCCCAGACCCCGGCAGCGTTGATCACGATGCGCGCATCCACGTCGTAGGAGCGACCGGTCAGCTCGTCGCGCAGCACCGCGCCCTGTCCGGTCACCTGCTCCCCCACGCACCTGGTCAGCACCCGCGCGCCGAGGGCGGCAGCCGTGCGCGCGATGCCGATGGTCAGACGTGCGTCGTCGTAGAGCTGGCCGTCCCAGGCAAGCAGCCCGCCGCGAAGGCCGGTCGTGCGGACGGTGGGCGCGAACCGCTGCACCTCCTGGCCGCTGATGCGTCGCGATCGGGGAAGGGTATGACGTGACGTGTGCGCCGAGGCGCGTAGCGCGTCACCGGCCAGGAACCCGGCCTGCACCAGTGCGGCGTGCCGGTGGTTCACCTGCGGCAGCAACGGAACCACCTGCGGGAACGCGGACACCAGGTGGGGCGCCGTACGGCCGATCAGGATGCCGCGCTCGACGGCACTCTCGTGTGCGATGCCGATGGCGCCGGACGCGAGATAGCGCAGCCCGCCGTGGACCAGCTTCGAGCTCCACCGGCTGGTGCCGAACGCGAGGTCGTGCTTCTCCGCCAGCACGACCGACAGGCCGCGCGCGGCAGCGTCCAGTGCCACCCCGGCGCCCGTCACGCCGCCGCCGATCACCAGCAGGTCGACCGGCTCGTGGCCCAGCGACTCCAGCTCACGCGCGCGCCGCCCTGCGTTCAGTGACGACCTTTTCAATGACGGCCCTTTCAATGACGACCTCATGGCGCGAGATACCTGTCGAGGAGCTCCACGAGCTGCCCGTCGAGGTCCTCCAGGGACACCTCGTCGGCCAGCACTGGCGCGGTGAGCGTGAACGAGCACGCAAGCAGCCAGATCGCCCGGGCCTGAAGTGCCGCCGGTGCCGCCTCGCCCCCCCGGATCGAGCCGTCCACCCTGCCTGCCTGCACGGCCATCTCCATCAGACCCAGCTGCTGCGTCGTGCTCGTGCCGCGCCGTTCGACCAGGTAGGGCAGCAGGAACTGGGGATCGACGTCGATGATCTTGCGCATCAGCGGGTGCACCCGGATCGAGTGCACGGTCGCGACGACGCCGTTGACCAGCCCGCCCCGTGCCGACTCGGTGTCGGTGGCGAAGGCGTGTGCTGTCACCCCGGCGAACTCGCGGGTGACCAGGGCGCCAACGACCGAGCTGGCGTTCGGCCAGTGGCGGTAGAGAGTGGCGCGCGAGACACTGGCGCTGCGTGCGATGTCGGCCATGTTCAGCCGGCGCATGCCGACCGCCAGCAGGAGCTCGTAGGCCGCGTCGAGAATCTGCTCCTCGGGGATCGCGTTCGGGGCTCGGGTCACCTCGTCGGAGTCGTCGTCCACGGTCTCCCATGACGTGCGATGCTGTGACATCATGTGTCAAAGTGTATCAGCAGAAGGTGTATCAGCAGTAGTGTCAGTAGGCACCGTGTCCGCGTTCGTCCAGACCTGTGAGGTTCCGTTGACCGAGTCGCAGCTACCCGTCGTCCAGATGCGCCCGTACCGCTGGGGCGATCCCACCAGGTCGGTTTCGCTGCCGGCCGCGGCGCAGGCCGCCATCGGTCACCTCGGCGCGCACGCCCCTGAGCACCCACCCGTCGAGCCGGAGGAGGCGGCCCTGCCCGACAGCCGCCTGACCAGCGAAGCGCGCCGCGCACTCGAAGCCGCCGTCGGAGCGGGCAACGTGACCTCCGACCAGCTCGCCCGGGTCGGGCACACCCGGGGCTGGTCAACTCCCGACCTGCTCAGGCTGCGCTCCGGAGACGCCTCGGACGCCCCTGACGCCGTGGTGTTCCCAGCCTCCCCGGATGACGTCGTCCGGGTGCTGGAGATCTGCACCGAGCATCGCGTCGCCGTCGTCCCGTTCTCCGGCGGCACGTCGGTGGTCGGCGGGCTGGCTCCGGTCCGCGACGCCTTCGAGGGGGTCATCACCCTCGACCTGCGGCGGATGGACGCGATGACCTCGATCGATACCGAGTCACGCACCGCCACCCTGCAGGCCGGAATGCGCGGCACCCGCGCCGAGCAGCTCCTCGGTGAGCAGGGCTTCACGCTCGGGCACTTCCCCCAGTCCTACGAGGGCGCCAGCATCGGGGGGTACGCGGCGACCCGGGCGGCCGGGCAGGCGTCAGCCGGCTACGGACGCTTCGACGAGATGGTCGTCGGCCTCGTCCTCGCCACACCGCGCGGCACGATCACTCTGGGCACCGCGCCGAAGTCGGCGGCAGGTCCGGACCTCCGCGAGCTCGTCATGGGCTCGGAGGGGACGCTCGGGGTGATCACCGAGGTGACCGTGCGGGTCCGCCCCGCGCCCGAGACGCGCGTCTACGACGGCTGGCGATTCGACTCCTTCGAGCAGGGCGCCGCAGCCCTGCGCACGCTCATGCAGGACGGCCCGGTGCCCACCGTGGTGCGCCTGTCCGACGAGACCGAGACGGCAGTCAACCTCGCCGATCCCGGCGGCAGCTCCGCCAGCGGCCCCGGCGGCTGCCTCGCCATCGCCGGCTACGAGGGTACGCCGGACGAGGTCGCGTCCCGCCGGGCCGCCGCGTCCGCGGTCATCGCCGCCGCCGGTGGTCAGTCCCTGGGCACCGCGCCCGGCGAGGCCTGGCGCGCCGGCCGCTTCCTCGCGCCCTACCTGCGCGACTCCCTGCTGGACAACGGCGCCTTCGTCGAGACCCTGGAGACGGCGACCTTCTGGTCCAACCTGGCCCGCGTGCGCGCGGAGGTGACGACCGCGCTCACCGCCATACTCACCGCAGGGGGCACGCCACCGGTCGTCATGTGCCACATCTCGCACGTCTACGAGTCGGGCGCCTCGCTCTACTTCACCATCCTCTGCGCACAGGGTGATGACCCGATTGCCAGCTGGCACAAGGCAAAGCTCGCTGCCAGCGCTGCGATCCGGGCCACCGGCGCGACGATCACCCACCACCACGGCGTCGGAACCGACCACCGCGACACCTACGCCCAGGAGATCGGGCCGCTGGCCGTCGAGGTGCTGCGGGCCGTGAAGCACACCCTCGACCCGGTCGGGATCCTCAACCCCGGCGTCCTGGTCAGCTGAGCCGGCAGACATGCGCTCGTTCACCGCACTGGTCAACCCCATCGCCGGCGGCGGCCGCGCCGCGAAGTCCTGGGCCCCCCTGGCCGAACGCATCGGCAGCGCCGGCGCCAGGGTCCGCGTCGAGGTCACCCGCAGCCGCGACCACGCGATCGAGCTGGCGGTGACCGCGGCCGCAGACGGCGATGTGATCGTCGCCGTCGGAGGGGACGGCCTGGTGCGGGACATCGCCGGCGCAGCGGTCGCGACCGGCGGCACCCTCGGCATCGTCCCGGCCGGCAGGGGCAACGACCTGGCGCGCGCCCTGCGCCTCCCGACAACGGTCGACGGCCTCGCCACGCTCTTGCTGGAGGGTCCGGCGAAGACGATCGACGTGCTCGACATCAACGGCACGATCGTGCCCGGCAATGTGTACGCGGGGCTCGACTCGGTGGCGAACCGGATCATCAACGACAGTCGTTGGGTACCAGCCATGCTGCTCTACCGCCTCGCACCGATTCGCGCGATCGCCACCTGGCGGGCACCCACCTTCACGGTGTGTGCCGATGGGGTGACGACCACCGTCAGGGCACACATGGTGGTGCTCGCGAACTCAGGCGCCTACGGGCACGGCCTGCAGATCGTTCCGCCCGCGAAGGTCGACGACGGCCGTCTCGACGTGATGATCGTCGGTAACATGCCGCGCCGCGCCGTCGTCTCGTTCATGCGTGAAGCCGAGCACGGGGCGCACATCCATCGCCCCGAGGTCAGCCTGAGCACGGCCCGCGAGGTCACCCTCAGCACCGATCGTCCCCTGCCGGTATGCGGTGACGGTGACGAGCTCGCACAGCTGCCGGTCACGGTGCGGCTGCGTCCCGGCGCGCTGCAGATTCTCGCGCCGTAGTTAGCAGTGCTTCACCACGGGGACGTGACACGGTCCGGACCTGGCGCGAGAGGTGGTGTCAGCAGCCGACACGCCAGGCTTTGAGGTGCTGCCTGACCGAACGGTTGACAACTGGCCGTTCGGTCAGGCAGGGTGTAGCCGTGGTTCGTCGTACCGGTGCTGACACCAAGCAGGAGATCCTGAACGCTGCTACCCGACTGTTCAGCGACTACGGCTATCGGGGTACCTCGCTGGCCGACATCGCTCACGAGATCGGCTACTCCAAGGCCTCCGTGCTGTACCACTTCGCCAGCAAGGAGGCCCTCCTGGCGGAGCTGATCGCCCCCGCCGCCGCGGACCTGCAGTCTCTGCTGGCGCGAGTGAGCGCCTTGCCCATGGCACAGGCCCGCAGGTCCGCCATCGAGGGTTTCGCCGACCTGACGGTCACCTACCGAGAAGCTGTCGCCGTCCTGCAGACCGAGGAGCCCCTCCTGCTGCAGGACCCGCACTTTCACGCCATAGGCGTGCTGTACGAACAGCTCGTACGAGTGCTGCAGGGCGAGGACCCCAGCGCACAGGCTCGGATTGCGGCCATCATGGTCGTCGTCGGGACTGCTGCCGCGTGCACCGAGCGCGCCGACCTGCCGCCCGAGCAGCTGCAGCCCGCACTGGTCGCCGTCGCGCTGCGGGCGCTGGGGCTGCCTGCTGACTCGCCACCGGGCTAACCCGGTCGAGCTGCCCGGCCCGAGTCGATGCCAGCTCAGCAACCATCCGCGCCCCCTCCCCCCAACCCGGTACCTACGACCGGTTCTCAACTCCTGGAGCTCACATGGCAACCCTGCTCTACCGGCTCGGCCGCGGTTCGTTCCGTCACCGCCGGATCGTGCTGGCAGTCTGGATCGTCCTGCTGGCCGCGCTGGGAACCGGCGCGGCGGTCCTGTCCGGGCCGTCAACGACCAATGTGACGATCCCTGGCACCGAAGCCCAGCGTGCCCTGGACTCACTGTCCACCCAGTTCCCGGCTGCCTCCGGGGGCAGCGGCAGCATCGTCGTCGCCGCGCCTGCAGGTCGAACGGTCACCGATGCCAGGGGTCAGGCAGCGATCGCCGCGGTCACGGCCGAGGCCCGCCGCCTGCCCGACGTGGCCGCCGTGCTTGATCCGGCGCAGACCGGGCAGATCTCGCGCGACAAGTCGGTCGCCGTCGCCCGGGTGCAGTTCACCAAGCCGGTCGACGAGCTGGCCGCCAGCACCAAGGACGCCTTCAACGCGATCGGCGCCGTCGCTGCACGCCAGGGTTTCACCGTCGCTCACGGCGGCGACATCGCCACCGGCCAGCCCGCCGTCGGCGGCACCGAGGGCATCGGCGTGCTCATCGCGGCCCTGGTGCTGCTGCTGACGTTCGGTTCACTCGTGGCCGCCGGCATGACCATGCTCACCGCGCTGATCGGGCTGGGCGTCGGGATCTCGGGGGTCTACATGCTGTCCGGGGTCGTCTCGTTCAACGCGACCACCCCGATCCTGGCCCTGATGCTCGGCCTGGCCGTCGGCATCGACTACTCGTTGTTCATCACCTCCCGCCACCGCCACAACCTCCTCGAGGAGATGGCGCCGGACGAGGCCGCCGGACGGGCAGTCGGCACGGCCGGCTCCGCCGTGGTGTTCGCCGGCGCCACGGTGATCATCGCGCTGGCCGGGCTGTCCGTCGTCGGCATCGAGTTCCTTGCCACGATGGGTCTGGCCGCCGCGGCCACCGTGCTGGTCGCCGTCCTGGTCGCGCTCACCCTGTCCCCCGCGCTGCTGGGCTTCGCGGGGCGCCGGGTGCTGCCCCGCAGGTTGCGCGATCCCGAGGCGGCCCGTGCCGAGCTGGACGCCGAGGAGTCGCCCAGGCTCATGGGCCACCGCTGGGCCGAGCTCGTCACCCACCACCGCGGGGTCGTGCTCGGGGTCGGCGTGCTGGCCCTGGGCGCGCTGTCGCTGCCGGTGCTGTCGATGCAGACCTCGCTGCCGGACGCCGGACACTCCCCCGCGCACACCACCGCCCGGATCGCCTACGACCTGACGACCAGGGGTTTCGGGGAAGGCAGCAACGGGCCGCTGGTCGTCGTCGTCGACGTCACCAGCCCCGGCACCCTCAGCGCGAACACGGCCGCCGTCACCAAGGTGCTTACCGCCACGCCCGGCGTGGTCATGGTCACGCCCCCGACGGTCAGCCCGAGCGGGACGACCGCACTGCTGCAGGTGGTGCCCTCCACCGGGCCGTCCGACCCGAAGACCGCCGATCTGGTACACACCATCCGCCAGCGGGTGAGCGGCGTGTCATCCGGCACGGTGTCGGTCACCGGTCTCACCGCAGTCGGCATCGATGTTTCGCAGAAGCTCAGCCACGCGCTTCCGATCTACCTGCTGCTGGTGATCGGGCTGTCCTTCGTGCTGCTGATGCTGATGTTCCGGTCGGTACTGGTCCCGCTGAAGGCCGCGCTCGGCTTCCTGCTCACCATCGGCGCCACCTTTGGGGCAACGGTAGCCGTGTTCCAGTGGGGCTGGCTGTCCGCCACGGTCGACCTGGCCAGACCGGGGCCCCTGCTCAGCTTCATGCCCATCATGATGATCGGGATCCTGTTCGGCCTGGCCATGGACTACGAGGTCTTCCTGGTCTCGCGGATGCGTGAGGACTACGTGCACGGCGCGTCGGCCCGCGCGGCGACGGTCAGCGGTTTCAGCCACGGTGCCCGGGTGGTCACCGCGGCCGCAGCCATCATGATCTCCATCTTCGCGGCGTTCGTGTTCAGCGAGGACTCGACCATCAAGTCGATGGGATTCGTCCTGGCCACCGGAGTGGCGATCGACGCCTTCGTCGTCCGGATGACCCTGGTGCCGGCAGCGATGTCACTGCTCGCCGACCGGGCGTGGTGGTTGCCGCGCTGGCTCGACCGTCTGCTTCCCGACCTCGATATCGAGGGCAAGGACCTGCGAACCGACGACAACGCGCCGTCACCGGCAGGCGACCCTCTCGCGAGAGAAGTCTGAGTCTGACCCGGACTGCGGAGCCGGGCCCGGGTCTGTCCCAGGTGCCTCGACGTCCTGCCCGGCCGGAATACCGGGGGGCATTCAGACCCTGACCCGGGGTCGAGGGGAATTCCGGAGACTCGTTCGTGCCCGCATTGGGCCGATCTTGCGACAGCCTTGCGGTTTTCTTTGGGTTTCCTTGCGGTTTTCTTGGGGTTTCCCCTGCGGCCCACTTGTGGTTGCCGGTTCATCGTTGTTCTTGAGACCGGGAGCACCCGGCGAACACCGAGAACCACCACAAGGAGTCAGACCATGAACAGCAGCACCGCCACCAAATCCGGCCGTCGCACCAACACCGGCAAGATCCTGACCTCGCTCGGAGTCGTCGGTGCCGCAGCCGCCGTGGCCGGTCTGGGCACCTTCGGCAGCTTCGCCTCGACCACGTCGGGCACCCAGGCAGTCGCTGCCGGCACCGTCGTCATCGCCCTCGGCTCCGGAACCGGCAACCCGATCGGGGTACCCGCGAGCAACGTCGTCCCCGGCGACACCATCCAGCGCGCCTTCACGCTCGCCAACACCGGCACCTCGGACCTCGCTGCTGTCACCCTCACCACGACAGCGGTCCCCAGCAGCCTGCTCGACACCGACGCGACCAACGGCCTGCAGCTGAAGATCGAGTCGTGCGGCGTCGCCTGGGTCGCCGCTGGAACGACGAGCGCGCCCACCTACACCTGCAGTGGAACCACAGGCGTCGCCCTCCTCTCCAAGGCGGTCATCGGAGCCAACACGCCGATCACCACCGCCGCGGTCACCCACGGCACGACAAGCTACCTGAAGGTCACCCTCTCGCTGCCCACCACCGCCGGCGACACTTTCCAGGGCGCAAGCAGCCTCCTCAACTTCAGCTTCACCGGTGTGCAGCGCGCAGCTGCCAGCCTCTAGTCCAGCTCGAACACAAGTGTCCAGGGGCGGCGGAGCGACCTGCTCCGCCCCCCGACCCCGACCCCTGACAGGAGCCACCGATGACCACCCCCACGCTCGTAATCGAGAGGCGCCTGGTCGAGCGCCGCAGGATCGAGCGACGCAGCGGAGCCTTCACCGCGCCCGGCGGGGCAGTCGAGACAGCCCAGCTTCCTGCCACGACCTCCGCCCGGGTCTCGCCCCTGGCGGTGGTCCGCTGGATCGGAAAGGGGCTGGTAAACCTCGCCCTGGTCGCCGCGCTGGCCGTGTTCCTGGGTCTTGCGGTCGGACCGCACCTTTTCGGCTACCGCACCATGACGATGCTGACCGGCAGCATGACCCCCGTGATCAATCCCGGCGACGTCACCGTCGTCACGCCGCTGGCGGCCGCTGACGTCAAACCCGGCATGATCATCAGCTATCACATTCCGGTTCAGGACCATCACGTCGTCAGCCACCGCGTCCTCACCGTCACCCGCGGCGCGGACGGGTCCACCACAGTCCAGACCAAGGGCGACGCCAACACGGGCAAGGACCCCTGGACCGCAACCCTTCAGGGCGACACCGCCTATCAGGTCAGGGGCGTGGTGCCTCTGCTCGGCAGCGCCGTGACCTTCCTGCGCACCCCCGGCCTTCAGCAGGCTCTGCTGTATGGCGTGCCAACCGTCCTGGCCGGCTGGGTCCTGTTCTCCCTCTGGGCCCCCCGCAGGACCAAGGGCGATGCGTGATCATGCGGCGAGTCCGGCAAGCCACC
>DASVKO010000050.1:0-7533 GCA_036385355.1 Dermatophilaceae bacterium | reverse complement strand
CGCGCAGGATCGACCGGGTCTGCCTCGCAGACGCCGATCCGGACTGTGCCCAGGCGAATGGACGCGTACCGCGGCGACCCGTCGTTGCGGCCGGTGACCTGAAAGCCCAGGCGCTCGTAGAACGACGTCGTGACGTCCACGTCTGCCGGGAAGATCTCAATTCTCAGGGAGGCAACCATGGCGCCACCCTGCCATCTTGCAGATACCGCGTCGATCGCGCCGTCGCCACGGTGCGATACGCCGAAGCACCCCGTAACCGACCGGTCAGGGAGAGGTCGCCTCCGGCACCTCGGTCTCGGCGTCCGGGTTGGCAGGGAACTGCAGCGCGAGCGCCGCCCCGACCTCGAGGTAGCGCATCAGGAAGGCGCGCTCGTCGAGCCCCTTGCGCCGCAGCCAGCCGGTTACCTCCTCGTTGCATTTGCTGGCGTTGCAGGAACCACAGGCCGGCGCGATGTTGTCGAGCGTGTAACGGCCACCCCGGGAGAGCGCCAGTAAGCAGTCACGCTGCAGCGGCCTGTCGCTCGCGCCGCAGTAGGCGCAGCCACCCCAGGCCGCCTTGAGCGCGGTCCACTGCGCGTCGCTGAGGTCGTGCTCGACGTGATCCATCCGGCGCTTGCGTTTGCGGGCAGCCCTGGCCTTGCGACTTCGGTTCACCGCCATCACCCCAGAGTAAGCACCCCCGTCTCCCCACGTGCGCCACGTGCGCCACGAACACCAGACAGAGCTCAGGGGTGCTGCGGCAGCTCGTGCTCTTGGTGGCCCGGGGCCTCGAGCTGGAACGTGCAGTGCTCGACGTCGAAATGGCCTGAGAGGCACTGACCCAGCTCATCCAGGACCTGGCCGCCCCCGCCGTCGGCGAGGGCGTCCTCGGTGACAACGATGTGCGCGGAAAGAACGGGAAGACCGCTGGTGATCGTCCACACATGCAGGTCGTGGACGTCAAGGACGCCCGGGGTCTCGTTGATGTGCCGGCGGACCTCCGCGAGGTCGACCCCCTTGGGGGTGGCTTCCAGGAGGACATCCACGGCCTCACGAAGCAAGGCCCAGGTGCGAGGCAGGATCATCAGCCCGATCGCCACGGACGCGATGGCGTCGGCCCGGGTGAAACCGGTGAGGCGGATGACGACGGCTGCGACGATGACGGCCACCGACCCCAGCAGGTCGCCCAGGACCTCCAGGTAGGCGCCGCGCACGTTCAGCGACGCCTGTTGCCCGCCGCGCAGGATCAGCAGCGACCCGAGATTGGCGACCAGGCCCACGGTGGCGACAGCCAGCATCACGCCAGTGGAGAGCTCCGGGGGGTCCCTGAAACGCCGGACGGCCTCGATCAGCACATAGCCGGCGACGCCGAACAACAGCAGGGCGTTGGTGACGGCGGCGAGGATCTCGGAGCGCTGGTAGCCGAAGGTGCGCTCAGGGGTGGCCGGGCGGGCGGAGAATGCGGCCGCCAGCAGGGCCAGACCAATCCCCGCGGCGTCGGTGAGCATGTGGCCGGCGTCCGCAATCAGGGCCAGGGAGCCGGAGAGCAGCCCGCCGAGGACCTCGGCGACCATGACGCTGAGGGTGATCGCCAAGACGCCGATGAGCCGGTTGCGATGGGTCCCGGTGGCGGTGCCGTGTGAGTGTCCGTGGCCGTCCCCGGCACCCATCAGCGACCCCCGTCACTTCCGGTGTGGTCGCCGCCGGGAGAACAACCGGTGTCCGTGCAGCCCGGCTCACAGCCACCCGCCTGCTGGGTCTCTGGGCCCGCGCTGCCCGCGGGCCCACAACCGCAGGACTCTCCCCGCCAGGCCTCCCTGCCCTCACGGGCGGCGACGCCGGCAATGACCAGACCTGCCAGCGGGTCGGCCCAGCCCCACCCCAGCGTTGCGTTCAGGACAAGCCCCGCCAGCAGCACTGCCGAGAGGTAGGTGCACAGCAGGGTCTGTCTGGAGTCGGCCACGACACTGCCGGAGCCAAGCTCGCGTCCCGTCCGGCGCTGCGCCCAGGACAGGAAGGGCATGACGATGAGCGAGGCGGTCGCAATCCCGATTCCGAGCGGGGACGGTGCTGGTTCTCCCTCACCGAACAGGCTGCGAACCGACTCCACCGTCACATAGGCCGCCAGAGCGAAGAAGGAGAGTGCGATGAGCCGCAACGCCTGACGCTCGCGGGTCTCTGGCACCCGATGACGGAACTGCCACAGGATCACCAGACCGCTGGACATCTCCACCAGGGAGTCCAGGCCGAAGCCCACCAGCGCGACAGAGCCCGCCACCACCCCAGCCGCGATCGACACGGCGGCTTCGACGAGGTTGTAGGAGACGCTGGCACCTGCCAGTAGCTGCGCCCGCCTGCCCAGGAGCCGCCGCCGGTCCACAGCCAGGCCCTCAACGGCGCCGCCGGCGGTCACCGCCGGCCCACCTCGCCATCCGTGGGACGCAGAACGAGCCTTCTGGTGTGCTGCCAAGCCATCACGTAAGAATAACGGCCCGCGGCATGCGCTGGACTATCGCTGGACATAGGGCGCCCAGATCTCGGTGTGCCAGGTCGATTACCGACTCCAGGCCCCGACCGCCTCCGTGGTCCGGCACTCCCGCCGGAGCAGCTCAGCTCGGGCGACCGTTCAGCGTGCCTCACCAGGTGCGTGGTCGCGGCTCTGGAGGAGCTTCCTGAGGCTCTCGACCTCTTTCTTGAGCTCAATCATCCTGAGCTCACGCCCGACGGTGAGTCGCTGGAACCGCTCGAGCTCAGCCAGCCGCTCGAGCTCCCTGGCCTGCCGTTCAGCAATGTCTCTCTGGGCGTGCACCTGTTTGGTCACGTCGCGGGCGGCGGCGAACACGCCAAGCACCTCGCCGCTGGCTGAGCGGTACACCGAGGCGTTGTACAGGACCTCGGTGAGGGTCCCGTCCCGGTGGCGCATCGTCAGCGGGTAGTTCGCGGCCATCCCCTCGGCGAACACCTGCTGGTAGATCGCGTTGGCCTTCTCGGGCTTGGTGAAGTAGTCGGAGAAGGCAGTCCCGATGAGCTGGTCGCGAGAGACACCGGTGACCTTCACCGTCGCCTGGTTGGCGTCCGTGATCCTTCCCTCGGGGCTGATCGCCACCATCGAGTCGAGGCTCGCCTCGATCATGGACCGGGCGGCCTCGAACGCCTGCCGCTGCTTCGTGGTGTCGCGGGTGATCGTGGAGGCGCCGACGATCGCGCCGTCAGCATCGCGGTTCGGTGAGACGCAGATGGAGACCGGGAACGCCGTCCCGTCCTTGCGGACGCGGATCGTCTCAAACCGATCGATGTGCTGGCCAGACCTGACCCTTGCGAGGATGGCGAACATCTCGTCTTCTCGACCCTCAGGGCTCAGAATCTCGGCGGACTTGCCGATGACCTCATCACTCGAGTAGCCAAACATCCTGGTGGCGGCCGGGCTCCAGCTCGTGATGATCCCGTCGAGAGTCTTGCCGATGATGGCATCGTCCGGATGCTCGACGATAGTCGCCAACTGATCCATCGGCCTGCGCTCCTCTTCCACCGCTCTTCTGCCTCTCCACAACCCAGCGGGGCATGGGCTGCGGTCACCTTCGAGCAGTGGCGAGGAACTCCCTCTGCCAAGAACTTATATTTTGACAAGTCTTGACCTGCTGGAGCGGGAAAGCAGGATCTGGTGACTTTTGTCTCACGGCTCGACACGACTTCTCACGGCTCGACCCGACGCGGCCCGATCTCCATCGTGAACCAGAGATACGCCGATCCCAGGATCACTGCGACGAATCCACCGAGCATGAGCCAGGTGAGCGGTCGGCCCGTGTCGAACTCCCCCCGCGCGCGTACCGCCCCGATCAGCATCAAGGTGACCATCAGCGTCTCGACCTGCAGCATCAGCCTGACCGTCGTCCACCGTGGATCGACCAGCACGCCGATGCCCGCGCTGCCGAGACAGAAGATGGCCCCGACCACGCGACAGGTCAACGGGGTGAGCATCCAGGGCCAGATCGCGATGACCTGCGCAGGCACGAGGAACATGACGAGACCCTGGACGAGGGCAAGCAGACCGATCAGGGCGACGGCCCACCGGGCCACCTGACCCAGGCACAGTTCGTCAGCGTGGGCCGGGGCGGCGAAGCGCCGGTTGGCCAGCCAGGCACCGAAGACCAGGAACGGCGCGATGAAGTAGAGGCCGGCCCACAGCCAGAAGGCGACATGCCCGTGGTTGAACCTGTCCCAGTGGACGATCGTGGCGACGCCGAGGAGTGAGGCGAACAGCGCGACGGACAAGAACCCGGTCTTCACCACGTTCCAACGGGTCTCGAGAGGCACGCGAAGGAAGAAGTAGGCGCCCCCGGCGTAGGCCGAGGCGAGCACCATAGGCGTCATGGTCGGTTTGATGGTCCACGCAAAGAGGTGCTTCGTGTCACCGGGGAAGAAGTAGAGCAACACGAAGGCGACCACCAGGAACGGGAGAATCGCCAGCGAAAGGACACGCGTATAGCCGAGGATACGGTCGTCCCGGGACGCGGGGGCAGAAGTCGCCATACCGCATTTTCTCCCCTCCCAGGGCCTTCCGGACAAGTCCCGGGCGGGCGAGAATCGTGTTTTTGATCCTGTTTCTGAAGGGGCGAGGACGGCGATGATCAGCCACGACGCGTCCGGGCCGCCCGAGCCGCCCATCGCGGCGGTGGTGGCCGGCATGCAGCGACGCCTGGACCGGCTCCCGGCGCGGCTCAGCCACCAGCGCGTCTTCCTCTCGACCTACCAACGCACCACCCAGGCGGTGGGAGAGGCCATCAACAGAGGGTCGTTCGAGGATCCCGGCTGGGTGGGGCGGTGGGACGTCGCCTTCGCCAGCCTGTACCTGACCGCCCTCGACCTCGAGCTCGAGGGGCCCGGCCCGGCCTCCCGCCCCTGGCGACTGGCGTTTGCCGCCTCACCGGACCTGCCCCCGCTGCGGCACGTCCTGCTGGGCATCAACGCCCACGTGAACTACGACCTCCCCCAGGCCCTGCTGGCGGTCATCAGCGACGACGACTTCTCCGATCCCCTGGTGATGGACCGGCGCCGCCGTGACCACGAGCGCATCGACAGGGTCCTGGCATCACGAGTCGCGGCGGAGGACGACGAGCTGACCGCAAAGGGCGGCGCGACCCTGCTGGACCGGCTGCTCACCCCCCTGAACCGGCTGGGTTCGAAACGGTTCCTGCGGGAGGCCCGACAGAAGGTCTGGCACAACACCCTCGAGCTTCAGGGGGCGCGCCTCACCGGACCGAAGGAGTATGCCGTCCGGCTCGCCGAGCTCGAGCTGCTCAGCGCGGCGAAGATCGCGGATCTGCTCCAGCCCGGCCAGGTCCTGTTACGTCTGGCCGTCGCCGGCTTCGGAGTCACTCTTCCGCCGCCGGCTTCTCAGAGCTGATCACGACGTTCGCGCTGGTTCTGCTCTACGAGCTCCTTGAGTCCGTCGATCTCCTTCTTCAGCTCGATCATCCTGAGCTCACGCCCGACGGTCAGCCGGTGGAACCGCTCAAGCTCCGCCAGCCGCTCCAGATCCACGGCCTGCCGGGCGAGCTCGGCCTGAGTGCGTTTCTGCTCGGTGACATCGCGGGCTGCGGCGAACACGCCGAGCACGTTGCCGTCGGGGTCGCGATACACCGAGACGTTGTACAGGACGTCGATCAGGCTCCCGTCACGATGACGCAGGGTCAGCGGGTAGTCGGTGACCGACCCCTCGGCGAACGCTTGCTGGTAGCCCGCGAGGGCCTTGCCGGGTTCGGTGAAGTAGCTGGAGAAGTCGGTCCCGATGAGCTCCTCACGGGGCACGCCGGTGACCTTGACCGTGCTCTCGTTGACGTCGTCGATCTTCCCTTCGGGGCTGATCGTCACCAGCGGGTCCAGGGCTGCCTCGATCAGGCTCCGGGCGTACTGCGCCCCCGCCTTCCTCTGTTTGGTCACGTCGCGGGCAGCGGCGAACACGCCCAGCACCTCTCCCCCGGCGTCGCGGTACGCCGAGGCGTTGTACAGGACCTCCGTCAGGGTCCCGTCACGGTGGCGCATCGTCAGCGGGTAGTCCACCGCCGTTCCGTGGGCGAGGACCAGGTGATAAATCGCGTTGGCCTTCTCAGGCTCGGTGAAGTAGTCGGAGAAAGCGGTCCCGATGAGCTCCTCACGGGGGACGCCGGTGAGCTTGACCGTGGCCTCGTTGGCATCGGTGATCCGGCCCTCGGGACTGATCGAGACCAGGGAGTCCAGGCTCGCCTCGATCATGGACCGGGCGGCCCCGAACGCCTGCACCAGTCTGGTCATATCGCGGGCGGCGGCGAACACCCCAAGCACGGTGTCGGCACTGGAACGCTGGACCGAGGCGTTGTACCGGACGTCCGTGAGCGTCCCGTCGCGGTGGCGGATGGTCAGCGGGTAGTCCACGGCCATCCCTTCGGTGAACACCAGCTGGTAGATCGCGTTGGCCTTCTCGGGCTCGGTGAAGTAGTCGGAGAAAGCCGTCCCGATCAGCTCCTCACGGGGCACGCCGGTGACCTTGACCGTGGCCTCGTTGGCGTCGGTGATCCTGCCCTCGGGGCTGATCGTGACCAGAGAGTCAAGGCTCGACTCGATCATGGACCGGGCAGCCTCGAACGACTCCCTCTCCATGGTCACGTCGCGACCGATCGACGATGCGCCGATGATCACGCCATCAGGGTCGCGGATCGGTGAGACGCTGATCGAGACCGCGAACACCGTTCCGTCCTTGCGGACGCGGGTGGTCTCGAAGTGGTCGATGTGCTGGCCGGCGCGAATCCTGGCAAGGATTGCCGACATCTCGTCGGGTCGTTCCCGCGGAACCAGAAGCGCGGCGGGCCTGCCGACGATCTCCTCGCTCGAGTAGCCGTACAACCTCTCGGCGGCCGGGTTCCAGTTCGTGATGGTGCCGTCGAGCGTCTTGCCGATGATGGCCTCGTCCGAGTTCTCGACGATTGCCGCCAGCCGGCTCAGCTGGTCGCGCCTGTCGTTCGCCTTCTCGCGTTCGGTCAGGTCGCGCACCGCGGCGATGACCAGCAGGCCGTCCTCTGTGTCGATCCGGGACAGGCTGAGGTTCAGCGGGAACTCGGTACCGTCCCGTCTCCGTCCGCGCAGGCACCGTGGGGGCGGCCCGGGCTTCTGGTCAGTCGTTCCCGCCTTGTCGGGCTTCGGACGCCGGGTCCCAGGGCCTGCGAAGTACGCTGCCCGGTGCGCCGGGTGGCCGGCCCGGACAGAGTCCGGCACCAGGGTCTCGATAGGCTGACCGACCAGGCCGTCGCCCTCATAGCCGAACAGGGACTCCGCCTGGCGATTGACGTACTGGATCACGCCCGCCCGATCCACCCCGACCAGGGCACCGGGCACCGCCTCCAGGAGGTTCCGAAGGCTGGCCGTCCGCGAAGACATCCGTTCCCCTTTGAGCTGTCACGAGGTCCCAGTGAGCTGTCACGAAGTCCCAGGCTGTGCAACCCAACTCTAGTCGGATCCCCCACGGCTGGTGAAGGCGAGTGCCCGGGGACGGGCGCACAGCACAAGGATCGGGCCCACAGT
>DASVKO010000049.1:0-6409 GCA_036385355.1 Dermatophilaceae bacterium | reverse complement strand
GGTCTCGCCGAGATCGTCAACGAAGAGACCGGTCTGGACACCGCCTCCGTCGAGCTCGACAAGTCCTTCACCGACGACCTCGACATCGACTCCCTGTCGATGATGACGATCGTCGTCAACGCCGAGGAGAAGTTCGGCGTGCGCATCCCCGACGACGAGGTCAAGAACCTCAAGACGGTCCGCGACGCCGTGGGCTTCATCGCGGGCGCGCAGAGCTGACCCGCGTGCCTGCTGTGGTGCGTCGTTGCCGCTGACCGGCCACGACGCACCACGGCAGGCCCTGCACGACTCACCGAACCACAACCCACCGGACCACGACCCACTGAGCCGCAGCTCACCGCACCACAGAGCACCGCACCACAGAGCACCGCACCACAGAGCACCGCACCACAACTCACCGCACCACAGAGCAGCGCACCACAGCTCATCGCACCACGACCACCGAACGACGACCCCCTGAGCCACGACCCACTGAGCCCGGCCACTGAACCCAAGGAGCGGATCCACCCATGACCTCGAACCCCGAGCAGCGCATCGTCGTGACCGGTCTGGGTGCGACCACCCCCGTCGGGGGCACCGCAACCGAGACCTGGGAAGCGGTCCTTGCCGGCCAGTCCGGCGTCCGGGTCATGCCGTTCGACTGGGTGGAGACCTACCAGCTCCCGGTGAAGATCGCGGCCACCATCAAGCAGCCCCCCGCGGACGTCCTGGCCAGGGTCGAGGTTCGCCGACTCGATCCCGCCGGGCAGTACGCCCTGATCGCCTCCCGCGAGGCCTGGGCCGACGCGGGCACGCCCGAGGTCGAGCCGGAGCGTCTCGGGGTCGTCATCGGCACCGGCATCGGTGGTGTCCACACGCTGCTGGACCAGTGGGACACCCTGAGGGAAAAGGGCGTTCGCCGGGTCTTCCCGCTCGCGGTCCCCATGCTGATCGTCAACGGCCCCGCCGCAGCGGTGTCCATCGAGCTCGGTGCGCGCGCCGGGGCACACGCACCGGTGAGCGCCTGCTCCTCAGGCGCTGAGGCCATCGGCTACGCCATGGAGATGATCCGCAGCGGCCGCGCCGACGTCGTGGTCGCCGGTGGCACCGAGGCCGCGATGCATCCCATGCCGATCGCCGGTTTCACCGCGATGCAGGCACTCTCGACCCGCAACGACGATCCCGAGGCAGCCTCTCGCCCGTATGACACCGGCCGGGACGGCTTCGTGCTGGGTGAGGGCGCCGCCGTGGTCGTGCTGGAGTCCGAGGCACACGCCAAAGCCCGCGGCGCGAAGATCTACGCCGAGGTCGCCGGCGTGGGTATCTCCTCGGACGCCTACCACATCGCAGCACCCGACCCGGAGGGCGCCGGCGCCGCCCGTGCCATGCGCGACGCGGTCGAGGGCGCCGGGCTGACGCCCAAGGACATCGTCCACATCAATGCCCACGCCACGTCGACCCCGGTGGGCGACATCGCCGAGTCCAACGCCATCCGTCGCGCCTTCGGCGACGAGGTCGACCACATGCCGGTCAGCGCCACCAAGTCGATGACCGGTCACCTGCTCGGGGCCGCGGGAGCGCTGGAGTCGGTCTTCACCATCCTGGCGGTCCACCACCGCCTGGCGCCGGCCACGATCAACCTCGATGACTTCGACCCCGAGATCGCCCTCGATGTCGTCCACGGCGAGCACCGCACCCTGCCCGAGGGCGACATCGCGGCCCTGAACAACTCGTTCGGGTTCGGCGGTCACAACCTGGCACTGACAATCCGGAGCGTCTAGTGGCCGCCCGGATGCCCAGCCTGGCAGCCGAACGGGCCGCCGCGGCAACGCGGCCCGTGATCGACAAGAAGAACGACCCCCGCGACCCGCTCAAGCGGCTGACAGAGTTCTTCGACGACGGCACCATGGACCTGATCACGGCGCAGGACTCCAGCGGAATGCTCTGCGGGGTGGGCCGGGTGCGCGGAACCCCGGTGGTGGCATTTGCCTCGGACGCCGCCATCCAGGGGGGCGCGATGGGCGAGCAGGGATGCAAGGCAGTCCTCGTGGCCTATCGGCGGGCACTGGCCGACGACGTTCCGATCGTGGGTATCTGGCACTCCGGCGGGGCCCGGCTGGCCGAGGGCGTCGTCTCGTTGCACGCGGTCGGCGAGGTCTTCGCGATCATGACCCGCGCCTCGGGCAGGATCCCGCAGATCTCGATCGTCATCGGCGCGGCTGCCGGCGGCGCGGCATATGGCCCGGCGTTGACAGACATCGTCATCCTCGGCCCCGACGGGCGGGTGTTCGTGACCGGTCCCGACGTCGTGCGGTCCGTCACCGGCGAGAACGTCGACGCGCTGCGACTCGGCGGCCCCGAGCCGCACGGCCGGCGCTCCGGTGTCGTCCACGTCGTGACCGAGACGACCGAGGCGGCATACGAACGCGGGCGGCTGCTCTGCTCCCTGCTGGGTGACCAGGGCACGCTCGACGTCGACGGGGTGCAGGACCGCGATCTCGCCGCGACATTCCCGGAGTCGGCCCGGCGCGCCTACGACGTGCACCCGCTGGTCTCCGACGTCCTGGACGACGACGATCACGCCGTTGAGCTGCACCCCAGGTGGGCTCCCAACATCACCACCACGCTGGGTCGTTTCGGCGGCCGGACCGTGGGGGTCGTGGCGAACAACCCGATGCGCCTCGGAGGGTGTCTGGACTCGTCCTCGGCAGAGAAGTCCGCGCGCTTCGTGCGGATGTGCGACGCCCTGGGTGTCCCGCTCATCGTGCTGGTCGACGTGCCCGGCTACCTGCCCGGAGTGGGCCAGGAGTGGGACGGGGTGGTGCGACGCGGCGCCAAGCTGCTCCACGCGTTCGCCGAGGCCACGGTCCCGCGGGTGACGCTGGTGACCCGCAAGGCCTACGGCGGTGCCTACCTGGCGATGAACTCCCGGTCGCTGGGCGCCACGAGGGTGTTCGCCTGGCCCACTGCCACCGTTGCGGTGATGGGTTCGGTCGCGGCCGTGCGCATCCTGCACCGCCGACGCCTGGCCGAGGTCGCCGAAGAGGACCGCGCGCAGGTCGAGAACGAGCTGGCTGCCGAGCACGACGTGCTCTCCGGTGGTCTGTCGCGCGCCATCGAGATCGACGTCGTCGACGAGATCATCGAGCCCAAAGCCACCCGGACCGCGATAGCCGCGGCCATCGCCGCAGCACCCCAGAGCCGCGGCAACCACGGAAACATCCCGCTCTAGAGGGCCGCGGGCGCGCCATCCCGGTCGTGAGTCGTCAGCCGGTTGTGAGTCGTCAGCCGACCATGTGAAGCCAGCGCACCGTGTCTCCCTCGCCGGCGTGCCGGAACGGCTCGAGCTCATCGTCCCAGTCCCGCCCCAGCAACCGGTCGAGCTCTTCGGTCAGGACCGTCGGGTCGCCATGGCTGTCAGAGATCGCGGCGCGCAGACGATCCTCGTTGATCACCGAGTCCCCGCTGGCCGAAGTCCAGGCGTGGTGGATCCCCAGGCTCGGGGTGTGCGACCAGCGCGAACCGTCGTTACCGGTGCTCGGCTCCTCGGTCACCTCATACCGGAGGTTGTCCCAGCCGCGCAGCGCGCTGGCAAGCCTGCCCCCGGTGCCGGCCTCGCCGGCCCAGGACATCTCCGCGCGCAGAAGCCTCGGGCCCAGTGGCTGGCGGGTCCAGTCCAGAACGACTGGATGGCCGAGCACCGACTCCATAGCCCAGGTGATGTGCGGGCACAACGCATTCGAGGTGGAGTGAATGAACACCACCCCGCACGTCATGACACGCGATATGGATGACAACCGGACCTCCTGTGTACGAGGGACGTCTTCCCCAACGACCTCGACACGGGACCGGCCTAGCAATCAGAGGCTTAGCCTCGTTCAAAACATTGTGCACCATTCATAACCCGAGCACCAGACTGACGTTCACACCAGCCCGACAACCGGGATGTGGCGACCGGCAGCACAGATGACAGGATCACCGTCATGCTCATCCACCCGTGGGACGCCCCCAACCATGACGACGAGTGGCGGGCGGTGCTCAGCGAGCTCGCCTTCGGCCAGCTCATCGCCCCCGGCGGCCCGGACCGGGAGCTGCCGGTGGTCGTCCCCACCCACTTCATCTTCGACGGCCATCGCACCGTGGAACTGCACCTGGCCACACCCAATCCGGTATGGCGGGCGCTCACCGAGCGTCCGCGGGCGCTCCTGACGGTGGTGACCGACTACGTCTACGTGCCGGCGGCGGTGAACGCGAACGCCGGCGCGGATCCCGCGCTCGGGGTGCCGACCAGCTACTACGCGGCGGTTCAGGCTGAGGTTGACGTCGAGGTCATCGACGACCCCGCAGCCAAGGCGGCGATCCTGGCCAGGCAGCTGAGCCGCTTCGAGCCAGCCGACTCCGCTCGGGTCACCCCGGGCGTCGACGTGGACAGTGACCGGAGGCTGATGCCCGGTATTCGCGGGCTGAGACTGACCATCACCGGCGTCAATGCCAAGTTCAAGTACGGCGGCAACAAGACGGTGGAGCACCGAGCCGAGATCGCCGCGGCGTTGCAGGCCCGCAACGGCCCGATGGATCCGGCCGCCCGGCGCCGGGTCATGAGCCGGCTTCCCCGAGCCGACTGAGACCGGCGCACACCGCCCACCTTGGCAGGACGCGCCCAGCGCACAACTCACGGTGCGCAACTCACCGTGCACGCCACTCACCGTGCACGGCGGACACCGTGCACGGCGGACACTGCACACCGTGCGCAACGCAAACACGACGCTGCCGGGAGATCGCGGCAGCGTCGTGTCAACGGTTAAGCGATCAGACTGCGGCGTGGTCGACCTTGCCGTTCGTGGCAATAGCGGGCACCGTCGCCGGCACCGGCTTGTCAGTCCTGATGCTGGTCATCAGCTGCTGCGCGAGGCCGAGACCTGCGCCGCCCATCGTCATCGCCTTGGCGAGCATGTCTTCCATGCCCTCAGCGCCGTTGAGGACGACCAGGTTGTCGATGTTGCTCAGCGAGCTGGCGGCGGCGGCGACGATCGCCGGGTAGTTCTCGGCATACTGCTGGGCGATGACCGCGTCCTGGTTCGTGGAGAGCGCCTTGGCGCGAGCCTCAATGCCAGCAGCCTCGGCGAGGCCCTTCTCCCGGATGGCCGAAGCCTGAGCGGCACCGTTCAGCTGGGTGGCGGTCGCCTGTGCCGCACCGGCCAGCCGGACCTCCTCGGCCTGAGCCTGGGCCAGCGCAACGAGCGCGGCCCGGTTGGCTTCAGCAAGAGTGACCTGCTCGTAGGCCCGTGCGTCGGCCGGTTTGCGAACCGTGGACTCGAGGATCTTCTCCTGACGCAGGGCGTCGAGCTCGGCAGCGGAGGTCTCAGCGCGGACAACTTCCTGGCGGGCCAGCGCCTCGGACAGCGGACCTGCCTGCTGAGCCTTGGACCGTGCCTTGTCCATCTCGGCCTGGTACTCCGACTGCTTGATACTGGCCTCACGAACCGCTGCCGCCTTCTCGGCGTTGGCGACCTGCTCGGCCTCCGTGGCCTCCTTGTCACGCTGGGCCGCGGCAATCCGGGCCTTCGACTCGATCGCAGCGGCCTGCGGCTTGGCGAGGTTCTGGATGTACCCGGACTCGTCGTCGATCTCCTGGATCTGCAGGCTGTCCACCCGCAGGCCCAGCTTCTGAAGGTCCTCAGCCAGGGAAGCGCGGATGTTCGCGGTCAGCTCTTCGCGATTGTGCAGCATGTCCTCGACGCTCATCCCGCCGACAATGGCGCGAAGGTGACCCGCAAACAGCTCGTGGATGGTGGACTGCATCACGGTCGCGTCCTGGTCAAGGAACCGTCGGGCGGCATTGGCAATACTGGCGAGATCGTCACCGACCTTGTAGGCGACGACACCCTTGACGGTCAGCGGGATGGACTGGTTGGACACGGCATTCACTACGAGGCCGGTTGCCCGCAGGTCCAGACCAAGGCGACGGACGGTCTGGAAGCCTGGGAGGACCGCCGTCCCGCGGCCGACGACGATCTTGAAACCGAGGCTGTCCAGCGTCGTGTCGTTCTCGCCCTTGGCCCCCAGACCCGAGATGATCAGGGCCTCGTTCGGCTCTGCGACGCGCCAGACCAGTCGGAACATTGCGAGGATGAGAATGATGGCGCCGATCGCGGACCCTACGATGTAGACCGAAGTTACGTGTCGTATGACGCGTGAAACCCCTGTTGAGCAGGGGTTTCGCTGTTTTCGGGTGTTTGGGTTCTGGCTACTTCAGGGTCAGTGGGATCGGGGCGTGGATGAGGTCGAAGGCGCGGCGCTGGGTGGGGGTGGGTTCGGCCAGGGTAGGCACGAGGGGTGCGCCCTCGTGGTCGCCGTAGCGCAGGTCGACTCGGGTCAGGGTGGCGAGGTGGTCCAGCAGGGCGGTGAAGCTGCGGGCGGGTTGGCCGTC
>DASVKO010000048.1:0-8128 GCA_036385355.1 Dermatophilaceae bacterium | reverse complement strand
GCACCTGCAGGGGCAGCTCGGTCAGGGCGAGGACGACGGTCTCACCGCGATCGAGCAGGAGGGCCTGCCCAACACCTCATCCCTGGAGTCCATCCTTGCCCAGCTCGCCTGGCCGGAGGAGGTCGATGGCGTCGCGCTGGCTGTCGAACGGCTCGTCGTCCCGCCAGAGGCCGAGCGCGACCTGCCCGAGAATCCGGAGCAGGCTGCCGAGGCCCTGGCCGCGCACCCCGACCGCAAAGACGTCCGACTCCTCGTGGCGGTGCTGCGCGACGGTGAGTCCACCTGCCTGCTGCGCCAGCGCGATCACGACACCGATGACAAGGTCGCCTCCGGCCCCGACATCGCGCCGGGCCTGGTGCAGGCGCTGAGCGCCACGCTGCAGGACTGAGCTGACCCGCCGGGTCTGCCGTCGAGCCGGTCGCGCAGTCCCTGGGCCCGCGGCCGTTCAGCCGCACGGTCCCTAGGTTTGCGGGCCGTTCAGCCGCACAGTCCCTAGACGGTATGTAGGTGCCCGCTGATCTTGCGGGCCGGGGCCCCGCTCACACAGTCTCGTGGGTTACCGAGCAGAGCCCTGCTTGGCAGTGCCTACATGTGTGGGAGGCCCCGGTGTTTACCGAGCGTACGAGTGTTGGTCTGGATGTGCACGCACGATCTGTGGTCGCGGCGGCGGTCGATGGTGTCACTGGTGAGGTGTTCCGGGCGCGGTTGACGCCCGGTAATGAGGACGTTATTGGGTGGGTGAGGTCTCTGCCTGGGCCGTCGGCGGTGGCCTATGAAGCAGGCCCGACCGGGTTCGGGCTGGCCCGCGCGTTCACCACAGCTGGAATCAGGTGCGAGATTGTGGCGCCCTCGAAGCTGCAACGCCCGGCTGGTGACCGGGTCAAGACCGACGCCCGGGATGCGATGCACCTCGCGAAGCTGTTGCGCCTGGACGAGGTCGTCTCGGTGAGCGTGCCATCGCTGCAGCAGGAGGCGGCCCGTGACCTCGTGCGTGCCCGGGAGGACGTCCGCGGTGATCTGATGCGGGCCCGGCATCGGGTCTCGAAGCTGCTGTTGCGTCAGGGAATCGTGTACTACGGCGGTCAGGCATGGACCGGCGCCCACCTGGTGTGGCTACGAGCCCAACATTTCGACTCCACCGGGTTGGCGATGGCCTTCGATGCCGAGCACGAAGCGGTCTTGCAGGCCGAAGCCCGCCGGAACCGCCTCGATACTGCGATCAAGGCAATGGCCGCGGCCAGCGAGTTCACCCCGGTCGTCCACCGGCTGGGATGCCTGCGTGGGGTCTCGACGTTGACCGCGTTCGGGTTGGCTGTGGAGGTCGGGGACTGGGACCGGCTGACCGGATCCAGCATCGGCGCGTACCTGGGGTTGGTGCCTACCGAGTCCTCTTCGGGACAGTCCCGTTCCCAGGGCTCGATCACCAAGACCGGCAACACCCACGCCCGCCGGCTGCTGGTCGAAGCAGCCTGGCACCACCGCAAGACCTACCGCGGTCCCGGTGCCGCGATGGCAGCCAGGTGGGAGCTGGCACCCGCAGCGGCCCGTGCCCGTGGACATGCCGGCAACCAGCGGCTGCACCAGCGGTGGCTGCACTTCACCGACCGCAAGAAGAGACCGGTCGTGGCCAACGTCGCGATCGCCCGCGAGCTCGCCGGCTGGTGCTGGTCCCTGGCCGTCATGGACGACTAACCAGCCGGCCCCCAAGCAGCCGGACCAAGGAGACGAGGAGGCGGCCGCGCGTGGAGCGACCTGCGACAAACCTATGAGCAGCAACGGGACTTAACTCCCTGAAACACGCTCGATGTTCCTAGACCAGCAGAAGCGCTCCAGCCGAACAGCCCGTCCTGCGGTAACCAACCCGCGAATATCAGTCTGACCGCGCCGTCGCGTACCGACACGCACGCCAACTCATCAACCCTGGTCCGGCCACAGAAGCGGCGCCCGAGAAGCCATCCGGGCGTCGCTTCGCCCTGCCCCCTTGACAAGACCCCACTCCATATCAGGTTTGCGGATCTACTTGCAGGTGGGCAGGGCGTCCGTGTGCTTCGCCGCGATCGCCTCCACGGCATCCCGTGCCTGGGTGAAGGTCCCCACCCTGACGACCTTCAGACCCTCCGGGATGTGCCCCACGACCTCGTTGCAGTTGCCGGCCGGGGCGAGGAACCAGGCGGCTCCACCCCTCTTGGCGCCCACCAGCTTCTGCTGGATCCCGCCGATCGGCCCGACGGTGCCCGCAGAGTCGATCGTGCCCGTGCCGGCGATCTTGTTGCCGCCGGTGAGCGAACCGGGCGTGAGCTTGTCGTAGATCGCGAGAGAGAACATCATCCCCGCGGACGGCCCGCCGACATCCCCCGCGTTGATGCTGACCTTGGTCGGGAAGAGGAAGGCGGTCCGCAGCAGGATACCGACGACCGCGTGACCCTCCGAGTCGGTCGTGGTGACGTTGAGCGCCTTCTCCTTGCCGCCCCTGCGGACCGTGAACACGGCGCTCTGGCCCGGCTTGTGGGCGCGGACCGCCGCGCGGACCGAGTCAGGGGTGGTGACGGCCTTGCCGTCAATCGCGAGCACGACATCCCCGGGCAGCAGGACGCCCTTGGCCGGTGAGTCCTTGGTCAGCGCGCCGATGGAGACCACCTCGGGAACCGTCTCGCCCAGCCCGCGCAGGGCGACGGCAATGGCCTCCTGCTGCGAGTCGGCCATCTCGGCCGCGCTCTCGTGGTCGACCTCCTTGCTGGTCACCCCCTTGGGGAACAGCTCCTCCTCGGGCACCACCTTGCTCGTCTTGTCCAGATGGGCGCCGATCCAGTCCCACCCGTTGACCGGGCTCCGCGGGCCGCCGAGCACGGCGACCGTGGTGAAGTCCAGGGCTCCCGTCGTCGGGTAGCTCTTCTCACCTGCGACGGTGATCAGCGGCTTGCCCTCAGGTCCGTTGCCCAGGGTGTTGGTGACCGGACCGGGCTGCAGGATGGCGTACGGCAGATGGATCACGCCCATGAGGGCGCCCAGCATGATCCCGACGAACACCGCGAGGATCCAGCTGGTCGACCGCCAGCTCAGCCGGTTGCCCGGCTGCTCAACGGTCAGGACCGTCTCGTCCCTGGTGTCGGTCACGGCGTGCCCACCCACTCATCGCTGCCATCCTCGAAGACCTGGTGCTTCCAGATCGGGACGCTCGCTTTCACGGCGTCGATCAGCTCACGGCAAACGTCCAGGGCCGCGCCGCGGTGCACCGCGCTGACCGCCACGACGACCGCCACGTCTCCGATCTCGAGGTGACCGACCCGGTGCAGGACAGCCAGGCGGATGACGTCTCCGCCGGCGGCCAGACCCCCGGCGAGCTCGCGCAGGACCTGCGGGGCGCTCGGGTGAGAGGAGTAGTCCAGCGCCTCGACGCCGCGGCCGTGGTCGCGCTCGCGCACGACGCCGACAAAGGTGGCGATGCCGCCGGCGCGGGGGTGGCGCACGGCGTCGAGCACCTCGTCGACGGACAGCGGGGACTCGCGGATGTCGGCAAGCACCACCTCGGCCACGTCAGGCGCAGCTCCCGACTCGCGGATGCCGCCCGTGGTACTGCTCATGTTCCTGCTCCCTTACGGCGACGTCGTCGCATGATGGCGGCGGTGCCGACGAGCGCCACTGCTGCACTCGCTGCGCCGAGCGCTGCGTCCTTGCGTTCAAGTCTGCGGGCTCCCATGGCATGGTGGCCTCTGATGCCCTCGAGAAGAGCACCCAGGCACGTCATATTGTCGTATGCCGGGTGCCAGCCCGCCGCATCCAGGGTTGTGCAGGAGACAGCCCAGGGATACACGGCATAGGAGAGATCGCTTGCCGGGAACGGCAGGATGCCCACCCGGTGCAGCCGTTGCCCTATCCCCAGGGCCATGCTCTCACTGAGCTCGACCTCCTGCATCCCGCTGATCGCCTGGACCTCCGTCTGGGTCAGCCAGCCCGGCGCCCCCACCGTGACCACCGGCCCCAGGCCACGTTCCACCGTGGTCGCCAACGCCGTCGCAAGGTCCTCGACGTGGCAGAACTGCCAGGCCGGGCTCCCGCCCCTGACCGTCAGCAGACGGGGTGCCTCGAAGTGCCGGGTGACGACGGTGTCGATCCCCGGACCGACCAGGGCCGCCGGACGCACCACCGTGATGGCCAGCCCGGTATGGACCTCGGCGGCAGCCCGCAGGATCTGCTCGACGGCCAGCAGGTCACCGACCAGTCCCTCGTCGGGGTCGGCGGCCAGGGGTGCGTCCTCGGGCAACGGCACCGCGTTGGCCGGGGACGCGCCATACGTCATGGCGCTCGTGACGACCACCAGGCGACCGACTCCGGCGGCGGCAGCAGAGATCACCACGGTCTGGATCTGACGCACCGCCTGCTCACGCCGGGACCGGGCAGTCATCCTGAGGTCGGCGGCCAGGTCAGTGCTGACCGCCACGTGGATGAGCGCGTCGACCCCACGCAGGGACACCGCCAGGTCCGGAGACTCCAGGTCGACCAGGCGCCAGTGAACCCCGTCCGCGCTCCCCCGCTCGCCCCCGAGCCCGACCACGGTGCCGATGGAGGGCCCGTCGGCCGAACGGGTCAGCAGGGCACGCACGATGCGGTCGCCCACCGGTGTCGCGCCATCGGTGACGGCCACGGTCATCCGCGGGCTCCGGGAACGAACGCGTACCCTGGGGGAACTCACTGGGACCTCCTCATGTTATCTAGGAGAGAACATCTTCTCAGGAGTTCAAGGAGACCCGCGTGTCTGATCATCCAAAGCAAGGCCCAGACGGCCCAGACGGCTCCGACGAGCCTGAGGAGCCCGACTTCGCGGCGATGCTCGCGTCGTTGCTCGGCGCATCCGACAACCCCGAGGTGGCCAGGGCGCTGGCTTCCATGGGCATCGACAAGATGGACCCCGCCACCATGGCCATGGTCGGAGCGCAGCTCAAGTCCATGTTCTCCAGTGACAACGCCGAACCGTTCAACGTCGAGCTCGCCACCGACGTGGCCCGCAAGTCCGTTTCGGCAGAGGGCGACTCGACGGTGGGGAATGTTGCTCGCCGTGAGGTCGAGCAGGCTGTCGAGGTCGCCAACCTCTGGGTCGACGCTGTCACCGACCTGCCGGCCCCCGCCGGTCCGGTCCATGCCTGGAGCCGTGCGGAGTGGGTCGACCAGACCATGCCCATGTGGCAGCAGCTGGTGGAGCCGGTCGCGGCCGGGGTGAGCACCGCAGTGGTGGCCGCGATGCGCTCCCAGATGGGCGAGCTGGGCGAGGGCGAGGACCTCGGCGCGATTCCGGGCCTGCCGGCGGGCGTCGACCCCAGCGCCCTCATGGGTCAGGTGGAGCCGATGCTGGAGCGGATGAGCGGGACGATGTTCGGCGTCCAGGTCGGTCAGGCCGTGGGCGCGCTGGCCGGGTCCCTGGTCAGCGGAACGGATGTGGGACTCCCGCTGGTGCCCGGCCACGGCGTTGCGCTGCTGCCGGCCAACATCGCGCTCTTCGCCGAGGGGCTCGAAGTCGACCTGGCCGAGGTGCGGCTGTACCTCGCGGTGCGCGAAGCGGCCCGCGTACGCCTGTTCGCCGAGGTCCCCTGGCTCGGCCCGCAGCTGGTCGCAGCCGTTCAGGCCTATGCCCGCGACATCAGCATCGACACCGAGGGCATCGAGTCCGCACTGCAGTCGATAGACCCCTCCGACCCAGAGGCCATGCAGTCGGCACTGTCCAACCGGTTGTTCGCCCCCGAACCGAGCCCGGCGCAGCGGTCGGCTCTGTCCCTGCTGGAGACCTACCTCGCGCTCGTCGAGGGATGGGTCGCCGTGGTCGCCGACCGCGCCACCAGCAAGCACCTGCCCAACCCGGGAGCCCTGAGCGAGGCGGTCCGGCGGCAACGCGCCACCGGTGGCCCGGCCGGGCAGATATTCAGCCAGCTGGTCGGCCTCGAGCTGCGCCCCCGCCGCTTGCGCGACGCCGCCAACCTGTGGGCGGCGCTGGAGTCCAGGGGCGGGGCCACCGCGCGTGACAGCGCCTGGGCGCACCCTGACCTGGCACCGACTGCGGCTGACCTCGACGACCCGCTGGGGTACGTCGACCGGTTCATGTCCCGGGGCACCAGGGACGAGATGGACGCTGCGCTGGATGCGCTGCTCTCCGAAGGCGACTCGGATGACGAGGGCAGCCCGGGCAGCCATTAGGTTGACCCGATGAGCCTCCCCGCGCCATACCGGCTCCTGCATGAGGACACGACCCGGCGGCTCTCCGCCTGGAGAGCGCCGGGCACCGATCAGGAGCGGCTCCGGGCTGGCTGCCTCGCGCACCTGGCGGCGCACCCGGACGCGATGTGGAAGCAGGGTCCGCCGGCCCACTTCACCGCAAGCTGTCTCGTGCTGGACCACACCGGCTCGAAGGCGCTGCTGACGCTGCACCGGAAGGCCGGGGCGTGGTTCCAGTTCGGCGGGCACTTCGAGCCGGGTGACAGCGGCGCCCACACGGCCGCCCAGCGCGAGGCCCGCGAGGAGTCGGGCATCATGACGCTCGTCGCCCGCCCCGAGCTGGTTCAGCTGGACCGTCACCAGCTCGCCGGGTCTTTCGGCCGGTGCCGGGAGCACCTGGACCTGCGCTTCGTGGCGGTCGCAGACCAGGACTGCCTGCATGTGGTCAGCGAGGAGTCGCTCGACGTCAGGTGGTGGCCGGCTGATGCGCTGCCCCGGGAGACCAGGCACGACCTCGAACCCCTCGTGACAGCCGCCCGGTCCGTTCTGGGCCTGGGTTGACCTCACAGGTCAGCGCCCGATCTCGTCAACTTCCGACCTGGTCGGTCTCACCCTCTTCGGTCCCGCCGTCGGCCCACCGCAGCCCCGCCGCGGCAGCGACACCCTCGAGATAGCCGCGCGCCCGCTCCGTGCGTGGGTAGGACTCCAGCAGCGACCAGAACTCACTACCGTGGCCAGGCTGGAGCAGATGCGTCAGCTCGTGCAGGATCACGTAGTCCAGCACCCACGACGGCATCCCCTTGACCCGCGCCGAGATGCGGATCGTCGCGTCGGCCGGCGTGCAGGAACCCCAGCGGGAGTTCTGGTTGGTGACCCAGCTGATGCTGGCCGGCTTGGCCAGGCCACCCAGGAAGCGTCGGGAGAGGTCGGCTGCCCGCTCCAGCAGCTGCTCATCGCTGGGCCTGCGACGCCTGTCCCCGGCGGCGAGCCTGCGAATCATGGCGTCGACCCACGCGTGCTCCTCATCAGCGGAGAATCGCGCCGGGATGAGCACGATCGTGCGGCCGCCCTCGCGATAGGCACTCACAGTCCGGCGTCTCTGCCGGCTGCGCCTGACCTCCACCTCGTCTGTGTGCACCTTCAGAATCTAAGCCACGAGTCGGGCAAAACACGTCATTCCGCGCTCCGGAGTTGGTTTGGTGGCCCGGCAGGACCGGCGGGCCAGCGGGGACGAACCCAAGTTGAGCACGAGAAACACGGCCCAATGCACGAAGTTGTGCTCAGTCTGGTCTAGGGTGACACGAGTCCGGTGCCGCACACAGCGGTTGGAACGACACAGGAGACATAGACAAATGGCAGAGTCTGTAGAGACCGGCGAAACGTACACGGGCGACTTCTACTGCGTGAAGTGCAAGGAGAAGCGCGACGCCACTGGCAAGGTCGTCGAGACCAACGGCCGCCGTATGGCCAAGGGCAAGTGCCCCGTATGCGGCACGAACCTCAACCGTATTCTCGGCAAGGCCTGATCGCCCCCGAACCACACGAGCCAACCGAACACGAGACACCAAGATCCGTGAGGGGCGGCGCCTGAGCATCATGCTCAGGCGCCGCCCCTCACGCATGTCCCAGCATGGGTACCTCTCCCCCAGGGCTGTGGATTGGCCCGGAGTGCATCGCAGTCCATGACAGATTCCTCACAACCGCCCCATCGTTGAAGGAACCCCATGAACAGCAGGCCCCGCCTCAAGAGCCACGCACAGCCCCTGCGGCGCGGTCCCGGATCACTTCAGCTGGGGCTGTCCCCCGATGCCGGAGTCGTCCTGGACGGGCTCACCGACGCCGAGATCACGATGGCGGAGGGCCTGGACGGGAGCATGGACGTCCAGACCCTGTATGCCGTGGCCGCCGCCGCCGGCGTTGCGCCCGA
>DASVKO010000047.1:0-12951 GCA_036385355.1 Dermatophilaceae bacterium | reverse complement strand
CGCCGACAGCGGCCCGGCATCGGAGGTCCAGGGACGCCACTGCGCGAGCCCGTCCTTCTCCACGATCGCGCGCACCTCGGCATCGGAGGCGTCCCACCCACGCCGGGTGTTGGCGGTGGGCTTGTAGGTGATCTGTCCCAGACCGAGGGAGGAGGCGACCCGGGTGAAGGACCCGGTCGGCGGCGGCGGGCCGAAGACGCCCTCGTTGTCGTCCTCGGTCATCGCCAGCATGGTCAGCCAGGAGCGCCATCGGTCGGTCGTCGCCTTCTTGTCCACGCCGAACCAGGCGGGCGGGGCGGCGGTCAGGTCCTCGCCGAGCATGTTGGTGATTGCCGGGAAGTAGATCTGCTGCAGCGAGAACCGCCGGAACTCCGGCGATCCCGGGTCGAGCCCGTCGTAGGGCATCGAGCCGATGGGCTTGCCGATGTGCAGCGCGTCATAGGCGACGCCAGGAGCACGCTCGAGGCCGAGAAGGGTGCCCACCTTCTCCTCGTCCATCACCGCGACGCTGACCCGGTCACCGTTGCCGGAGAAGTTGCGGCCGACCGCGCCCGGGACGCCGCCGAGCAGCGCGGCGGAACGCTGGAGGATGACGGGCGTGCCCAGGGCACCGGCGGCCAGCACGACGACCCGTGCCTCGATCGCACCGGCCCCGTCCGGCAGGCGGTAGTCCGAGGAGTCGACGTGGTTGTAGGCCACCCGGTAGCGGTACCCCGGGGTCGTGGCCGGCCCGATGGTCTGCACCTCGTGCAGCGGACGCACCTGCGCGCCGTGCGCCTCCGCGGCCGGCAGGTAGTTGAGAAGCATCGAGCGCTTGGCACCGAACCGGCAGCCGCTGAGCATCCAGTTGCAGTTGGTGCACCTGGCGAGGTCGACCGCGACCGGCACCGGGTTGCAGGTCCGGCCCGCGCGGTGACAGGCCGCCGCGAACACCCCGCCGGCATACGGCACGTCGTCCCAGGCCTGCTCGGCGACCGGGATCGACTCCTCCACCCGGTCGTACCAGGGGTCGAGCGCGGACCGGGTCAGCGACGCGGGCCACTGACGCCGGCCGCTGGCCCGGGTGCGGTCGAAGACGAAGCTGGGGGCGCGCAGCGATGCGGCGAAGTAGACGACGCTCGATCCGCCGACACAGTTGCCGGCCACCACCGTCATGCCGTCGCCCTGCACGAGGTCGACGAACCGGGTGAAGGTGCCGAGCAACAGGTCGTGGGTGAAGTCCTCGGTGCGCAGGTACGGACCGCGTTCCAGCACCACGACCTTCGCCCCTCCGGCCGCGAGGTGGTACGCCGGGATGGCGCCGCCGAAGCCGCTGCCGATGACCAGGACGTCGGTGGTCTCTGTGAGGCTCATGCCGGGCTCCCGCCCCTGGTGGTCTGCGGGTGTGAGCCCGCCAGCTGACGGCGGTAGGAGAAGTCGGGGTAGCGGTACAGCCCGTCCGGGTCCGCCGCCGGGAACCGCAGCCTCGCCAGGCCGGGGTGGCTCCGGCGGACGGCGTCGGCGGTGTGCTCGAAACCCGCGGTGTGGAAGGCCAGGAACACCATGAACGCCAGCAGGATCCAGATCTTCTGGTCGGCGTGCGCCGGGTCGAGCAGCTCGCCGGCGAGGGCGGTGCGGGCATCGAAGGGCAACGCCACCATGGGCGGCACCGTGGGGTCGAGCACCAGCACGTGCCGGACGGCGTATGCCGTGGCTTCCACGTTGAGCAGGGTCGCCAGCTCGGGCAGGAGAGCCTCCATGCCCGCTTCGGGCATGTGGAGCAGCAGGCCCGCCCCTGCCTGCACGGCGCCGGCGCCCCCGGCCGCACCCGCGACGACGCGGTCGCCGGTGAAGCGCTTCTCCCCCGGGATCAGCGTGTCAGCGAACGACTCCAGGGTGGCGTCGACCGTCGGCACTGACGGCACTGAGGGCAGATCCGGCAGATCCGGCAGATCCTTCAGGGTCGCAGCCATCGCCTGGCCGGGTGACGACGCCTGCCCGACCTCCAGCACCGCGACGGCCGCGAGCATCCCGGCCAGGAGCTGCCGGCGAGTCGGCCGAAGGGTCACGGCGCGAGACGGGGGCAGGCCAGCGTGCCGGGCGGCGGCGAGAGCCGCACTCCCCCACCGCCGTTCGGCCCCTCGCCATAGCGCTGCAGGTAGTCGGCGAGCCCCGGCGAGAGCGGTCGCACCGCCTCCGCGGCCTGGCTGACCCCCACCGGCGCGCCGTCGATGCTGAAGTTGCGCAGCCTGGCGGCTGCGGTGCCGTCGGTCCGGTCGAACCAGTACGAGCCGTCCCAGCGGACGATGGGTGCGCCGGCGCGGTCGACCTGCACGCTCCAGTGGTCGACCTGCCAGTAGCGACAGGCCTGCCCGGCGGCGGCGAACCGTGCGGGCTCGGCCAGCAGGAACCTCACAGCGCCGCCGTTGTCGACGGTGATGTCGCGCTTGGCGTACTCCACGCACAGGGGGTCCCGGCCTGCCACCGACGCCGGCGGCTGTTCGGCCTCCCCGTAGCGCAGGAAGTGGCACTGGCCGGCGAAGGACGGTGCGGCATACGACTGCAGCGGTGCGGGGGCGGCGGGAGCGGGATCGGGCATCCCGGAGGCGGGCAACACCCCGCTCAAAAGCGAGGCAGTGGTGACGAGCAACACAAGAAGAGGCCGGCGCATACCACTGCAACGAGCGGCTCGCCGACAAGTTACGCAAGGCATGCTGCCAGGTTCTGGCGCCCGGCCCGGCAACCGTCCTCGCCAGGGGTTCCCTTGCGAGGAGGCACTCGGTAGGTTCGGCTCGAAGGGCGTTGCCAGGCTGTGCGTTCCGCGCATCAAACCCCCGAGAGGATCCAGAGATGCGGCGTCGACTTCTCATCATGGGCGCCGCCGGGCGCGACTTCCACAACTTCAACGTCACCTACCGGGACGATCCCCAGGTCGAGGTTGTCGCCTTCACCGCGACCCAGATCCCGTTCATCAACGACCGGACGTACCCGGCGAGCCTGGCCGGGCAGCACTATCCGCAGGGCATACCGATTCACGACGAGAGCATGCTCACGCAGCTGATCGCGGAGCAGGAGGTCGACGACGTCATCTTCAGCTACTCGGACGTCAGCCACGCAACCGTGATGCACAAGGCCAGCCAGGCGCTGGCGGCCGGGGCGAACTTCATGCTGCTCGGGGCGCGCGCGACGATGTTGACCTCGACCGTCCCGGTCGTCTCCGTCTGCGCCGTCCGCACGGGTTCGGGCAAGAGTCAGACGACCCGGGCGATCGCCGGCCTGCTGAAGGAAGCCGGCAAGCGCGTCGTGGCAGTCCGGCACCCGATGCCGTACGGGGACCTCGAGGCTCAGCGGGTGCAGCGGTACGCGACCCTGGCTGACCTCGACCGGTACGACACCACGATCGAGGAGCGCGAGGAGTACGAGCCCCACATCACCTCGGGCACGATCATCTACGCCGGGGTCGACTACGGCGACATCCTCGAGCAGGCGCAGGCGGAGTGCGATGTGCTGCTGTGGGACGGCGGGAACAACGACCTGCCCTTCTACAAGCCGGACATCAACATCGTGGTGGCCGACCCGCTCCGCGCCGGTCACGAGACGAGCTACTACCCGGGCGAGGTCAACCTGCGGATGGCCGACGTGATCGTGGTCAACAAGATGGACTCGGCCTCGGCCGAACAGGTCAGCGCGCTGCTGGACACGATCCGCCGGACGAACCCCGGGACAATGGTCATCACGGCGAACAGCCGGGTGACCGTGGACGATCCCGGGGCGATCAACGGCAAGCGCGTCCTGGTGGTCGAGGACGGTCCCACGCTGACCCATGGCGAGATGAAGTTCGGCGCGGGGGTCGTCGCGGCCCGGGCCAACGGGGCGAGCGAGATCGTCGACCCGCGGCCCTGGGCGACCGGCACGATCGCCGAGACGTTCCTGAAGTATGACGTCGGGCCGGTGCTGCCTGCCATGGGTTACTCGGACGGCCAGCTCGCCGAGATGGAGGAGATCATCGAGGCGGCGGACGTCGACGTCGTCGTGATCGGCACGCCCATCGACCTGCGCGCCGTGATCGAGATCCGCAAGCCCGCGGTCCGCGTTCAGTACGACCTGGAGGTTCTTCCGGGCTCGCCGACCTTGCTCGACGCCCTGAAGCCGGTGATGGCCTGACGCCGGACGGCTGATGCCCGCCGGCCAACCCGTGGATGCTCGTGGTGGAGTCATGGTGCGGACGTTCTGGAATCATGGTGCGGACCGTGTCGTTGAGGACAACAGGACAGTGCGGACCTTCCCGGTGATCAGGCCGGTTCGCCCGGCGATCGACCACCGATCGCCGAGTCCGCCGACACCCACGGAAGGTCGCTCATGGCCGTCGCAATCGACGACAACAGCAAGTTCACCGAGTACGCCCACCCCGGGCGTCTCGTCTCCACCGACTGGCTTGCGGGTCAGCCGACCTCCGGCAACCCCGAAGGCGTCGAGGTCGGTGCCAGATGACCGCCGGCGATACGAGCGTTGCGCTGCCGGAGTCCCTGGACACGATCGCCCAGGACTTCGCAGCGCTGTCGGCGCGTGACCGGCTCACCCTGCTGCTCGACTTCAGCGACGACCTGCCCGAGCTGCCGGAACGCTACCAGGGGCACGCGGAGCTGCTCGAGAAGGTCGACGAGTGTCAGTCGCCGCTGTTCCTGGTGGTCGAGGTGGAGGGCGGGCCGGATGCCGGCGCGGCCGAGAACGCCACGGTGCGCCTGTTCTTTCAGGCGCCCCCTGAGGCGCCCACCACCCGGGGGTTCGCGGGGATCCTGCACGAGGGCCTGGACGGTCTCACCGTCGGCGAGGTGCTTGCCGTGCCGGATGATGCGCCATACCGCTTCGGGCTGGGTGAGGCCGTCTCGCCGCTGCGCCTGCGCGGCATGGTGGCGATGCTGGGCCGGATCAAACGTCAGGTCCGGGTGAAGTCCTCACCGGCGGCGTTCAACCGCACGTAGGAGCGGCCGGTCGTCGCCAGGTCTGGCCGGGGCTACGACCCGACCGCGGTCACGTCAGGTTCGCAGAGCGCGATGCGCACGGCCCGGCCGCGGCGGAGCGCCTGTTTCAGGACGACGAGCCGGGGATCAGGAAGGTCGAAGAGCTCCCTGCGCGGGAGCCGGGCAAGTCCGGCCAGACGCGGGTCCGCCAGGACGTCACGGACCAGGGACCTGTCGCCACCGACCACCAGCGCCTGGGTGGGTGAGGCCAGCACGACTCGCCGGGCGTGATCGACGACGGAGACCACCAGCGCATCCGCCTGGTTGTCGCGCCGCCGCGCGAAGCGATGCTGGGACCAGCCGCCGGCGGCCGTCCGCGACTGGACGTACCGGGTGCCGACCTTGTGGGAGATGAGCTCGGCGCCCTGCCCCAGACCCACCGCGTAACCACCACGACGGATCAGGATCAGGGCCAGTGCGGCCGGTGGCGTCGACCACCCTGCCAGCCCGCCATCTCCGGGCACGAGGGGCTCCAGAGCCGCAGTGGCACCGTCCGGGGCCGTCAGGGTCACCGAGCTCTGCGCCGACGACCAGGACGGAGAACCGCCCAGGGCGAGAGGCTCACCATGGCGCTCGGCAAAACCCTCGACCCACCTGGTGACTCTCTCGGGGTCAACCTCAATATGTCGGGTAGCTCCCGTACCGCCTGACCCGGCTCTGCCCGATCCGGCTCTGCCCGATCCCGTCCCACCCGTCGACCGCTTCGCCATCATCGTCAGTTCACCAGGTCGTCGGGCCCGCCGTAGTTGCCGCCCGGGGTGATGATGGTCCCGGCATCCCCGGCCATGATGGCCTCCGCGTCCTCGAGCCGGCCGATCGCCGCCATGTCTCCGGTGAGCTCGACGAACCGGCATACCGCGTCGACCTTGGGTCCCATCGACCCGGCCGGGAAGATCTCCCGGCGCAGGGCCCCGGGCGTGATCCGCGTGATCGGCTCCGCCTCGGGGGTGCCGTGGAAGCGCACCACGTTCGGCACGTCGGTCAGCACCATCAGCACGTCTGCGTCGAGGGCCTCGGCGAGCACGGCGGCGGTGAGGTCCTTGTCGATCACCGCCTCGAGGCCGCGCAGCTTGCCACGCTCGTTCCGGACGACGGGCACACCCCCGCCGCCTGCGCAGACGACCACGGCCCCGCTGCGCAGCAGCAACCGGATCATCCTGGTCTCCACGACGCGCTGAGGCTTGGGCGACCCGACAACCCTGCGCCAGCCGTTCCCGTCCTGGCGAACGTCCCAGCCCCGCTCCCGGGCCAGCCGGAGGGCCTCTTCCTCCTCGTAGACCTCACCGACGAACTTGGTCGGGTTCCCGAGGGCGGGATCGTGCGCGAGGACCAGCGTCTGGTTCAGCATGCTCGCGACCTGACGGCCCGGCAGCGCATTCTGGAAGGCCTGCAGCAGCCAGTAGCCGATCATCCCCTGGGTCTGTGCCCCCAGCACGTCCAGCGGATACGGCTGCGACAACCTCGGATCCGAGGCGCTCTCCACCGCGAGCACGCCGATCTGGGGGCCGTTGCCGTGCGTCACGACAAGCTCATGCTGGCGGGCCAGGGGCGCCAGAGCCTCCACGGCCAGCGCCACATTGGCGATCTGGTTGGCTGCATCCGGCCGCTCCCCGCGCTTGAGCAGGGCATTGCCTCCGAGGGCGACGACGATGCGCACCTCAGGCCCCGATGCAGACGGTGAGACAGCGGGTGGTCGGGCGGCCCATGACCTCAGCCGCCCATGGTCGCGACGAGGATGGCCTTGATGCTGTGCATCCGGTTCTCCGCCTGGTCGAAGACGATCGACGCGTCGGACTCGAAGACCTCGTCGGTGACCTCGAGGGCGTCCCGTCCGGTCGCCTGGAAGAGCTCCTCGCCCACGGTCGTATTCCGGTCGTGGAAGGCCGGCAGGCAGTGCATGAACCGGACGTCGGGGTTGCCCGTGCGCTTCATGAGGTCCGCGTTGACCTGGTACGGGTGCAACAGCTCGATGCGTTCCGCCCACTTCTCCTTCGGCTCCCCCATCGAGACCCAGACGTCGGTATGGACGAAGTCGACGCCGGCGACGCCCTCGCCGACGTCCTCGGTATGGGTGATTCGTGCGCCGGTGGTCTCGGCTATCGCCGTGGCGGCCGCGATGACCTCGTCGGTGTTCCAGAGCTCACGCGGGGCGACCATCCGGACGTCCATGCCCATCAGCGCCCCGCCGAGCAGCAGCGAGTTGCCCACGTTGTTGCGGGCGTCACCGCAGAAGGCGTAGGCAATCTCGCCGTCCAGCTTGGAGCACGACTCGCGCATGGTCAGGATGTCGCACAGCGACTGGGTCGGATGCCACTGGTCGGTCAGTCCGTTCCACACCGGGACGCCGGCGAACTCCCCCAGGGTCTCCACCAGCTCCTGACGCGACCCGCGGTACTGGATGCCGTCATACATCCGGCCCAGCACCCGGGCGGTGTCCTTCATCGACTCCTTGTGCCCGATCTGGCTGCCGCTCGAGTCGAGATAGGTGACGTGGGCCCCCTGATCGAACGCAGCCACCTCGAACGCGCAGCGCGTGCGCGTCGAGGTCTTCTCGAAGATGAGCGCGATGTTCTTGCCTGCCAGGTGTTTCGGCTCAAGCCCGGCCCCCCTGTCCGCCTTCAGCGACGCCGAGAGGTCCAGCAGCTGACGCCACTCGCCGGGAGCGAAGTCGAGCTCCTTGAGGAAGTTCCGGCCACTCAGGTTGTACAGCATGCTAGGTAGCCTCCCGCTCGATTGGACAGGTCATGCAGCGGGGGCCGCCGCGACCGCGCCCGAGCTCGCTGCCGGACACGGTCACCACCTCGACCCCGTTCTTGCGCAGGTGCATGTTGCTGGTGACGTTGCGCTCGTAGGCGACGACCAGGCCGGGGCTGATGGCGAGCACGTTGCAGCCGTCATCCCACTGCTCGCGCTCGGCGGAGTGGACGTCCTGGGTCGGGGTGAGCACCCGGATGGAGTCCAGCCCGAGGGCCGCCGCGATGACCTTGTGCATGTCCTCGGGCGGATGCTGGGTGACCCGGAGCTCGAGGTCCGTGTCGCCGGGCTCGACCGTGAACGACGCCAGCATGCTCAGGCCCTCGTACTTGGTGAAGGTCTCGCCGTCCACCATCGTCATGACCGTGTCCAGGTGCATGAACGCCCGGTGCTGGGGCAGCGTCACGGCGACGATGCAGCGTGCGGAGCCGGCCGCGAACAGCTCTATCGCCAGCCGCTCAACCGCCTGCGGCGTGGTTCGTTCGCTCATCCCGACCAGCACGGCCCCGTTGCCGATGACCAGAACGTCACCGCCCTCCATCGTGGCCTTGCCGCCTGCGGTCCCCTCCGACCACTTGGGGAAGCCCGCGCTGGCGAACAGCGGGTGCCAGCGATAGATCGCCTCGTAGTGCAGTGACTCGAGCATCCGGGCGTCTTTGCGCATCGCGTTGATCGCCACGCCGTTATAGATCCAGCAGGACGTGTCGCGGGTGAACAGGTGGTTGGTCAGTGGCTGGAGCAGGAAGCTGTCGTCCTGGATCGCGTGGAAGTACAGCGATGGCGGCTCGTCGATCCACTCGAGCACCTCACGCTTCGTCAGCCCCCCGACGAGAGTCTCGGTGAGCGTCCGGGAGTCCAGGGAGGCGAGCGCCGCCCGGACCGGTTCGAGCGCTATCGGTCCGTAGACCCGTTTGTCGAAGATGTGGTCGAGAATGTAGTCACGCGCCTCGGGCAGCTGGACGGTCTCGCGCAGCAGGTCGTCGAAATGGATGACCTCGACGTTGAGCTCGCGCAACGTCTCGGTGAATCCGTCGTGCTCCTGCTTCGCGCGCTCGACCCACAGAACCTCGTCGAAGAGCAGCTCGTCCTTGTTGCTCGGGGTCAGCCGTTTGAGCTCGAAGTCGGGCCGGTGAACGATCGCCCGCCGCAGCCTGCCGACCTCGGACTCGACGTGCAGGGTTCCAGGCTGAACCGCCTGCCCTTCGTGTGCCACCGGACCTCCAAGAATGACGTTCCCGATCTCGCCGCCCCAAGTATTGCCGAAGAAGATTTTCGGCGGATCAGGGCACCGGCAACAGCTCTTGTTGCTGCGCCCCCATTGACGAATGGCACCAGCGGGTGTTCAGTCGACGTTAATCCCTGTGATGGCAGACACACGGGTTCGACGACTGATCCCCCAGTCCTGAACTGCCGCAATTCTCTCACCTCCCTGAAGGAGCAACGACATGAAGTACGTCCCACCCGGCCAGCCCGGGAGCATCGTTTCGGTCGAGCCACGGTATGAGAACTTCATCGGCGGCAAGTGGCTGGCGCCGACCCAGGGCAAGTACCGCGTTGACCTGACTCCCGCGACCGCCGGGCCGATCACCGAGGTGGCCGAGTCCACCCCGGAGGACGTGGAGCTCGCCCTGGATGCCGCCCATGCGGCCAAGGACGCCTGGGGCGAGGCAACGGCAACAGAACGCGCCGCGGTCCTCAACGCCATCGCCGACGTGATCGAGGCGAACGCGGAGATGCTGGCGGTCGCCGAGAGCTGGGAGAACGGCAAACCGGTCCGGGAGACCCTGAACGCCGACATCCCGCTGGTGGTCGACCACTTCCGCTACTTTGCCTCGGCGGCCCGGGCTGAGCAGGGCTCCTCCACCGAGATCGACAAGGACACCGTCGCCTACCACTTCCGTGAGCCGCTCGGTGTTGTCGGGCAGATCATCCCGTTCAACTTCCCGTTGCTGATGGCCGCGTGGAAGCTGGCCCCGGCACTGGCCGCGGGCAACTGCGTCGTGCTGAAGCCGGCGTCGCCGACCCCGTGGTCGATCCTGAAGCTGATGGAGGTCATCGAGGACGTCTGCCCGCCCGGCGTGATCAACGTCGTGACCGGTCCCGGCGCCGAGATCGGCAAGGCGCTGGCCGCGAACCCGCGGATCGCGAAGATCGCGTTCACCGGTGAGACGGTGACCGGCCGGCTGATCATGCAGTACGCCGCGCAGAACCTGATCCCGTCGACCACCGAGCTGGGCGGCAAGTCGCCGAACATCTTCTTCGCCGACGTGATGGACCACGACGACGAGTTCCTGGACAAGGCCATCGAGGGTCTGGTGCTCTACGCCTTCAACAAGGGCGAGGTCTGCACCGCACCCTCCCGGGCACTGATCCACGAGGACATCTACGACGAGTTCATGGCGCGCTGCCTGGTACGGATCGCCGCAATCGTCCAGGGCGACCCGCTGGACACCGAGACCATGATCGGGCCGCAGGTCTCCAAGCAGCAGATCGACAAGATCTCCTCGTATGTCGACATCGGCAAGGCCGAGGGCGCCGAGGTTCTCATCGGGGGCAACCGCTCCACCATGGAGGGCGAGTTCACCACCGGCTACTTCTACGAGCCCACGGTGCTCAAGGGCGACAACAAGATGCGGGTGTTCCAGGAGGAGATCTTCGGCCCGGTCCTGGCGGTCACCACCTTCAAGGACGACGAGGAGGCGCTGGCGATCGCCAACGACACCCTCTACGGCCTGGGTGCCGGCGTCTGGACGCGCGACGGGAACCGCGCCTACAAGATGGGCCGCAAGATCAAGGCCGGCCGGGTGTGGACGAACTGCTACCACGCGTATCCGGCAGGCGCGGCGTTCGGTGGGTACAAGATCTCCGGCGTCGGCCGGGAGAACCACGCGATGATGCTCGACCACTACAGCCAGACGAAGAACCTGCTGGTCAGCTACAGCACCAAGCCGCTCGGCTTCTTCTAAAGGCCATGCCTCTCAAGACAATGCCTCTTAAGACAATGTCTCTCAAGGCAATCTGATGTCCGAGTCGGTCATTCCGGCACGCATCACGGCCACCCCGGCGGCGCGCAGGGCGATCACTGCCCTGCACGCCGCCCGGGGCGGCCCGGTGATGTTCGTGCAGTCCGGCGGTTGCTGCGCAGGCAGCACACCGATGTGCTTCCCCGAAGGGGAGTTCGTCCTCGGCGACGTCGACGTGCTGCTCGGCGACATCGACGGCTCCCCGTTCTACATCGACAAACGCCTCGACGAGGCGTGGCACCAGGAGGTCTTCCTGCTCGACGTCTCCGAGGGAGAGCCCGAGGACTTCTCGCTGGCGGCCGGACCCAACCTTCACTTCGTCACCCTCTCCCCCGCCTGCGCAACGCCGAACACGAGCGAGGGCACCTGATCTCGACTCCCGATCGATATAGTCACGCCATGGAATCGTCGCCGGCCCCGCCGACGTGAGGCGTCGTCTTCGGGGGAAGGCTCGCTGGGTGGTCGCCGCCGCGGTCGTCCTGATGGTGGCCGCCGGCGGGCTCGTGGCGTCTGTGGCGGGCTCGGGTCCCGCCATTGGCACCCGGTCGCTGTTCGTCGCGGGCACGCCCGAGGACGGTGCGCCGGTACGCCTCGACACGACGCTCTACCTGCCGGCCACGACACCGGCGCCGGCGGTCCTGCTGGCGCACGGGTTTGGTGGGTCGAAGGACGATCTGAGCTCCGAGGCACGCTCGCTCGCCCAGCATGGCTACGTCGTACTGGCTTACACGGCAAGGGGTTTCGGTCGATCGGGCGGTCTCATCCATCTGGACGCCCCGGCCTACGAGGTGGCCGACGCGAGCGCCCTGATCTCGTATCTGGCGACGCTGCCGCAGGTGAGCAAGGACTCCCCCGGCAACCCGCGCGTGGGGGTGGCCGGCTCGTCATATGGCGGCGGTCTGGCACTGCTGCTGAGCGCCTACGACATGCGGGTGGACGCCGTGGGCGCGGACATCACCTGGAACGACCTGTCGCAGGCGCTGTTCCCCAACGCGGCCGGTGGCCAGCCAGGTGTGTTCAAGAAGCTGTGGGCCGGCCAGCTCTTCGCCTCCGCCTCCGGACGCTCCCCGGGTGAGAACCGCGGCGGGGCCTGCGGGCGATTCGCCCCGGACCTGTGTGCGGCCTACCAGCAGGCTGCCAGCACCGGCGAGCCCGATGCCGCGATCCTGTCACTGCTGAAGGCCTCCAGCCCGGCGGGAGTCCTCAGCCGGATCACGGCCCCGACCCTGCTGAGCCAGGGCGAGCAGGACTCGCTGTTCCCTCTCGACCAGGTGGCCGCAAACGCCAGGGGTATCGCGGCCAACGGCACCCCGACAAAGGTGATCTGGCGAGCGGGCGGGCATGACGGCGAGACGACGACCTCCGACCTGGTGCAGTATCTGGAGAGCTGGTTCGACCCTCTGCTGCTGCAGCAGGGTCAGAAGGACTCGTCCTTCGACATCACCGTGCCCGGTTCCACCATCTCCGCAGAGACCGGGCGGACGGTGTCGGAGAGCCTGCGGGTCGATCGCGGATACACTTCGGGCAGAACGCGGCCCGTCGCTGTCGGCGGCCCGGCCCAGACCATCTACGCCCCGGCCGGCGGGAGCCCGGCCGCGGTCAACTCCGTGCCGGGGCTGGGTAACCTGCTCAGTTCCGCCGCCACGCTCACCGGCTCGCCGGGCCTGACCGCCATCCCCGGCCAGATCGCGCGTTTCTCGTCGCAACCGCTTCCGGCCAGCCTGCTGGTGGCCGGGTCCTCCACCGTCCGGCTGGACGTGACGGCGCACGGCGCCACAGACGCCACCCTGTTCGCGTCCGCGCATCACGTCGCCGCTGACGGGACCGACACCGTCCCGGCGGGACTGGTCGCCCCGATCCGCCTCACCGGGCTCACTCCGGGTGTCCCCCGGACCGTGACGGTCAGGCTCCCCGCGGTGGTGCGGAACGTGCCGGCCGGGGACCGGCTGGTCCTGCAGGTGGCCACCACCGACCTTGCCTACCAGCTGCCGAACCAGCCACGCAGCTACACGATCGCCCTCGCCGGCGGCACTGCCGCTGTCTCTGTCGCCACCATCGACGGACGCATCCTGCGTGCCGGTCAGCCGTGGATCTGGCTGGCCGCTGGCCTGGCCGCGATCGCGCTCCTGCTCCTCGGTGCCCTGGCGGCAGGCGTCCGGCACCGCCGGCGCCGG
>DASVKO010000046.1:0-2107 GCA_036385355.1 Dermatophilaceae bacterium | reverse complement strand
TTGGTTGAAGGTGGCGGTCAGCAGCTGTACCCGAGTCCCGGCCTCGGCTATCTCGACCCCAGCGTGCACCGCCAGGTCGGCCACCCCCACCCCGGACTGGCAGGCGTCTACCAGCAGCACGAGCCCGTCGATGTTGGCGTGGCCGCCGATCAGCTCGGCCAGCCGTGGGCCGAGCAGGAACCCGGAGTCCATCGTCGGCGGGGACGTGCCGTTGCGCGGTAGCAGGTACAGCCGATCCCGCACCGCCTCGGCGTGCCCCAGGAAGGCCACCACCAAGGTGGCCTCGTCTTCGTCGGCGGCCGCGACGGCCGCATTGACCGCGGTCACCATCTGGTTCAAGTCAGGATCGACGACCAGCCGACTGCGGGCACGAACGCATCCGCCCCGCTCCGGGTCGGTCAGCACCTCGAACAGCTCCGCCGCCAGCTCCGGGAGAAACGGCAACGGCAGGTTCGACAGCCCGTCGCACTGCGACCCGATGACCAGCGCCCGCCGTTCCCCCATGCTGGTCAGTCAACCCGCCTCATCGCGGCGAGGCAAAGCACTGCCACCTACTCAGTGGCGAGATTGGGAGGGACGCCATGGCGACCATCGTCTTGATCCATGGCATCGCCCAGGAGCAGCTCGGTGCGGACAGCCTGCAATCCCGATGGCGGCCGGCGCTGGCCGACGGTGTGCGCGCGGCCGGGTACCCCGACCTGGCCGATCTGGTCGCGCACGACACCCGACCAGGCGGGATCAACATCCGGATGGCCTTCTACGGTGACCTGTTCCTCACTCCCGGCACGATGGGCATTGGCACCGCCGATCCAGCCAACGAGACCCAGCGCGAGCTCGTCGAACAGCTCGCCGCCGAGTGGCTCGCCCGGGCCGCTGGGCGCGAAGTTCCTGACAGAAGCACCGCCGCTACCCAGCTGTCTTACCTGAATCCCGCCGGACATGATGAGCAGGGCGCGCTGCGGGAGGGGCAGCGCAGCGCACTCAACGGGCTGGCCAAACTCAGGTGGTTCGCTCCCTTCGGCATGGCCTTCTCCGGCCGGTTCGTCGCGACGTCTCTGCACCAGGTCACTCGCTACCTCACCGACGAGGAGATCCGCGAAGCGGTGCAGCAGCGCGTGTCCGCACACCTTGACGCCGACACCCAGGTGCTTATCGGGCACTCTCTTGGCTCGGTCGTCGCCTACGAGGCCGCCCACCGGCTAGCCCGACCACTCCCCCTGCTGATCACCCTGGGCAGCCCGCTCGGGCTCGGCAGCGTGGTCTACGACCGGATCGTGCCCCAACCCCCGGCCTACCCGCCGCAGGTCCACCGCTGGGTCAACATCGCCGACCGCAACGACCTGATCGCCGCGCGCCCCGACTTGAGTCCGATGTTCGGCACGCCGCCGACCGGAGCCGTCTTCGACGGAGGCTGGACCGTGCACAACGGAGCCAAGCCGCACCAGGCCGAGTTCTACCTGACCAAGGAACAGACCGGTCGCCCGATCGGCGAAGTGCTGCACGGCAGCCAGCTACGGCATGAAGCTCAGCGGGTCGACCTCACCAGCGACGCCGACTGAAACCGTCCAGCTGACGGATCCGCTCTTGCAACCAGAGCTTGATCGGTTTGCGTTGGATAGTGCCCTTTATCCTGCAGTAACCGGGGTGAGTTGGCGTCCTTTGCCGGAGGCGGTGTCGGTGAAGACCCGGTCGACGGCGACGCCGTCGAGCTGGCGGACGGTGTTCAGGTCGACGGTGCTGACCCGGACGTACCCGACCCGCATCGCGCCGCCCCCATTCCGCACCCACTGTCAGGTTCGGCCCTAGGACCCCAGCGGATGGGCGTCAGGAAACGCCGCAGCGGACGCCATTCTGACGCCACTGGGCGCCGCGGGAACTGTGGTATTGGGGTTGTACCCCGCTCCACGCCGCCGCGGGCGACGCAGCCCGGGTCCAGCACCGCGAACTCGGGTTCTCGAGTCCTTTCCCCAGCTGCCCGCTACGGCGCTCGGAGGGCGTCCTCAATGCGGGCGATGAACCAGTCCCGCCACTGCTCGCGGGTCCAGCCCCGTTCGGCGGTGAGCTTGATGAAGACCTCGAGGCTCCCCTGAGCCCAGAGCGAGTCGAG
>DASVKO010000045.1:0-2559 GCA_036385355.1 Dermatophilaceae bacterium | reverse complement strand
GTGCATGGCCTTGCTGCCGCTGATGTTGGCCGACCCGATCATCTGGCGCAGGTACCACTCGCCGCGGGTCTCTCCCTCGATCGAGGACTTGGCGAAGGTCTGGACGCCCTCGGGGAAGTGGCCGCACATGATGACGGAGTGGGTCCAGAGATTGCGGACCAGGTTGGCCACGGCGTTGGCCCCCATGGTGGGCAGGAAGGACGGACCCGAGAGCAACGGGTGGACGAGATAGTCCTTGGTCATCTGCTGACGGATCTTGTGCAATACCTTCTTGCCATCGCGGCGGAAGGTCTCTTTGTCCTTGCGGTCCTTCAGGTACTTGCCGATCTCGAGGTCATACGCCGCTATGCCGTATTCGAACAGGCAGGCGTTGATGAGGTTGTAGACCGGCTGGCCGAGGTAGGCCGGCACCCAGCGCTGGTCCTCGTCGACGCGCATGATCCCGTAGCCGAGGTCGTTGTCGCGGCCGATGACGTTCGTGTATGTGTGATGCAGCTCGTTGTGCGAGTGCTTCCACAGTTCCGCGGGAGAGGCGTGGTCCCACTCCCAGGACTGCGAGTGGATCCTGGGGTCGCGCATCCAGTCCCACTGGCCGTGCATCACATTATGGCCGATCTCCATGTTCTCCATGATCTTGGCCACCGACAGACCGGCCGTGCCCACGAGCCAGGCCGGCGGGAAGAGGGAGACAGCCAGCACCGCTCGGCTGCCCATCTCCAGGATCCGCTGGGCCTTGATGACCTTTCGGATGTATGCCGCGTCGCTGGCCCCACGGCTGGCGAGGACCTCCTCTCGGATCGCGTCGAGCTGGGTGCCGATCTCCTCGATCTGCTGGGGGCTCAGGTGCGCGGTTGGGTCCGGTTTGCCGGACGGCTTCCGCTGGGGAACACGCGTGGCCGGACGGGTGACCGCCAGGCGGCTTCCCTGCCGCGCGGGCGTCTTCGAAGCCGTCGCGGCGTCGGTGGTGGGGGTCTGGGTCATTGTGGCGGTCATGATCGGCTCCTTCAGGGTCGATGTCGCAGTGTCTAGAGGTCGATGTCGCACGGGCCGGCAGCGGCCGACACGCAGGTCTGGATGAGGACGGGTTCCTGGGGCCCCGCCGTCGTGATTTCGCCGTTGCGCAGGTCCCGCACGGCGCCATCGCGCAGCGGCACGACGCAGCCGAAGCAGATGCCCATGCGGCACCCGGAGGGCATCAGCACGCCGGCCTCCTCGCCGGCATCGAGCAGCGGGGTCGCCCCGTCGGACTCGAGGTTGACCCCGCTCTTGGCGAACGTGACGGTGCCTCCCTCACCGGTGGCGAGCACGGTCGGGCGGAACCGCTCGGTGTGCAGCTGGTCCGCGATTCCTGTTGCGCCCCAGTGCTTCTCCGCGGCATCAAGAAGCCCGGTCGGACCGCAGGCCCACGTCTGGCGCTGCGCCCAGTCGGGGACCAGTGCCGTGACGTCCCTTGGTGAGACCGTGCCTGCGGTGTCGGTGTGGCGTTCGATCAGGCGGATGGCGCCCCGGGCGTCCAGCGCCCGCAGCTCCGCCCCGAAGATGACCTCGGGGGCGCTCGGCGCGCTGTGCAGCACGACGACGTCCTCTAGAGCATCGACGGCGTTGCGCAGCATGCCCATTACCGGCGTGATGCCGCTCCCGGCGGTGAGGAACAGAACCTTGGCCGGGCTCTCGCGCGGCAGGGTGAAGTCGCCGGCGGCCTGGTCAAGCATGATCATCGTGCCCGGGGTGGCGTGGCGCACGAGGTGTTGGCTGACCTTGCCGTCCGGGATGGCCTTGACCGTGATCGAGATGCGGATGTTCCGCGCTGAGGTCTGGGAGGCTTGGGAGCTGAGGGAGGTCAGCGAGTATGCGCGCCAGTTGCGGACGCCGTCGACATCCACGCCGATGCGCACGTACTGGCCGGGACTGTGCCCGAGCCAGCCCCGGCCGGGCCTGATGACCAGGGTGACCGCGTCGCGGGTCTCGGAGCGGACCTCGAGGATGCGCCCGCGCAGGTCGGCGCCGGTGCGCAGGGGACTGAACAGGTCAAGGTAGTCGGCGGGCAGCAGCGGCGTGGTCACGAACTTCCCGAGCTGTCGCGCCCGGTCAGCGATGGCGCCTGCCGACCACGGCGTGAGGACTGGGAGCGTCATGTCTCCAACTATGGGTGCTCCATTGGCTAGAATTATGACCACTCGACGTGAAAGTGATACAACAAACTATTCTCGGGGAACAAAATGACTGAGCCTGAGCACCGCGTCGCCCGTGACGCTGCGCTGCTTGACATGGATGCAGGGACCATGGAGCGGCTCGGTGCGGCAGTCACGGCTGTCGCCGACGAGGCCGTCGACTCCATCATCAGGGAGGTGCCCAGCTACACCGGCGCCCTCAGCGGCCGGATGGGGCACGTCATCCGCGGTGCTGTACAGCTCGCTCTCGGCAACTTCCTCAAGGTGGCGCGCAGCGCCGACGGTTCCGACCCCTCGACCCCGATCGCGCAGAGCACGGCCGCGGCATACGACCTCGGCAGGGGCGAGGCACGCAGCGGCCGCTCGATGAACGCTCTGCTGGCGGCAT
>DASVKO010000044.1:0-3434 GCA_036385355.1 Dermatophilaceae bacterium | reverse complement strand
CGTCGCCCCAGCCGGGTCAGCGTCGGCGCGTCGCCCCAGCCGGGTCACTGCCGACGGCGTCGGCCCGGCCGGTTCAAGGCCGGGCTTTGAGCGCCTGGTCGAGGTCGGCACACAGATCTTCGACAGCCTCGAGTCCGATGGAGATCCGGAGCAGGCCCGGGTTCGGTCGGGCCTCGGCTGCGACCGGCCGGTGGGTCAGCGAGGCAGGATGCTCGATCAGCGTCTCGGTCCCCCCCAGCGACACAGCATGGCTGATGAGCTCGCAGGCATTGGCCATGGCGGCCGCGGCCGGGTAACCGCCGACCACCTCGAAGGCCATCACCGATCCGGGGCCTGCCATCTGGCGGCCGAGGATGCCGTCGGGGTCGCCTCCGGGAAGGCCGGGATAGTGAACGGCCTCCACCGCCGGGTGGGCCGCCAGCCATTCTGCGACCTGCTGGGCGCTCGCCTGCTGGGCGCGCACCCGGATGGGCAGGGTCTGAAGCCCGCGGTGCAACAGGTAGCCGGCGAGCGGGTGAAGCACTGCGCCGGTCACGGCCCGAACCCGTCGCAGGGCCCCCGCCCATTCCGGGCCTGTGGCAACGACGCCGGCCATGACATCACCGTGACCGCCGATGAACTTGGTGGCGCTGTGCAGGACGAGCGCTGCGCCGTGCCGCATCGGTTGCTGCAGGACAGGGGTGGCAAAGGTGTTGTCGACCAGGACCGGGACATCGCCGGCCTGCGCGCAGACATCGGCGAGATCCAGCAGGGCCAGGGTGGGGTTCGCCGGCGTCTCGACGATCACCAGGCCGGTGTCGGGTCGCAGGGCCTGCCCAATCTCCTTGGCGCCAGCCCAGGTGACCTCCACGCCGAGCAGACCGTTGTCCAGCAGGTGGTCGGTGCCGCCGTAGACCGGACGGACCGCCACGACGTGCCGCTTGCCCGTGGCGCTCATGGCCAGAAGGCAGGCGGTCATCGCGGCCATCCCCGTGGCGAAGGCGACCGCCTCCTGCGCGCCCTCGAGCTCGGCCAGAGCGTCCTCGAAGCGGGCGACGGTGGGGTTCCACAACCGGCCATAGACGAGGCTGCCACCGGGGATCGGCCGTCCGCCGGTCGCCAGGACCTCGTAGGCGTCGCCGCCGGACTCGACGTCAGCCAGCGGGCTGGTGGTGGACAGGTCGATCGAGGGCACATGGATTCCGAGACCGGCAAGGTCGCGTCGACCGGCATGTACTGCACGAGTTTCGAGGGCGCTCATGATGCCTCCTGAAAGTTCACTGATTCCCCTCAGTTTCGACACTTCACAAGCCAACGCGCAAGGAACCCGTACTAGATTCGCTTGCAGCGCTACTTCCTGTCATCTATTCGGCGTCCGCAGACCTGGAGGGGATCCTCGTGAACAACGTTCGACGTCCCGTGCTCGATGAGATCGACCACGCGATTCTCAGACTTCTCGCGGCCGACGGCCGGATGCCCAACCTCGCACTCGCCTCGGCGGTGGGGATCGCGCCGTCAACCTGCCTCGGGCGGGTTCGTGCCCTGCGTGAGAGCGGCGTCATCCGCGGGTATCACGCCGACATCGACCTGACCCTGGTCGGTCTGCCGATTCAGGCCATCATCGGCGTTCGCCTGCAGGCACATCACCGCGACCAGATCCAGGCCTTCGTCACCGTGGCCCCTCACCTTCCGGGCGTGGTCGAGGTCTTTCACGTCGCCGGGGGCACGGACTACCTGCTGCACGTCGCCACCACCGACACCACGGCGCTGCACGACTTCATCCTCGAGTACTTCGCCGCGAGCCCGGCCATCCAGCACGCCGAGACCAGCCTCGTCTTCCGGCATCTGCGGGGCACCAACGTGCTCCCCGCAGACTGAGGCTGAGGCCGCGAGGTAGCGGCCAGCCTCAGAACCGAACGAGTTTCAGAACCGAACGAGTTTCAGAACCGAAGGACTTTCGGAACCGAAGGACTTTCGGAACCGAAGATTCAGCGGTGGCGGGCTCGCGGGTTCCTTTCGACCGATGTTTCAGCAGCAGCGGGCTCGCGGGCTCCTTTCGCTGTGCTCGGACCGATGCCGCTCGAAGTCCCGGCGCGACATCGGCTCGAAGTCCTCGAGTCGAGCGCGCTCGAGGTAATCGTCCCACTTGGCCTCGCCGGTCACCTGCCTGACGTACCAGCGGATCCCGCGCCCGACCTTCAAGGCTGAGGTCATCATCGCGATCTCCTCCTCACATCGGGACTCTGGGATTGGCAGCCAGCTTGCGGTTGTAGTCCTGGTAGTCCTGGATGGCTTGCTTCTCTACCGCGGTGGCGAAGATCTCCGCCGCATCGACGAGGTGCGAGGGCTCGGGCGGGACTTCGGTGGTCGGGAGTCCACCGAGCTTTGCCGCCTTGATCCAGATGGGGATCGCGGCGCCAAGCACGATGAGCGTGAGCACCGCGAAGAGTATGGCCAGGACACCGTCCACCGTGGCGTTCGTGATGACCTGCTGCATGTTGTCCATGGTCTTCGCAGGCTTGAGCAGCTTGCCCTGGTCGAATGCCGCTGAGTAGACCGATCGCTGCTGGAAGAAACCGATCTTCGGGTCTGTGGAGAAGATCTTCTGCCAGCTTGCGGTCATCGTGACGACCAGGTCCCAGGCAAGGGCAATGCCGGGAACCCAGACGTACTTGGCCTTGCCGTGCTTGAACAGCAGGGTCACGGCCAGGGTGAGCGCGATTGCCGCGAGTAGCTGGTTGGAGATTCCGAACAGCGGGAACAGCTGGTAGATGCCGCCGAGCGGGTCATTCACGCCGACGTACAGGAAGTAGCCCCACGCCCCGACGACGATGGCGCTGGCGGACCAGGAGGCCGGCTTCCAGGAGATGTCTGCGTACCTGGGCCAGATGTTGCCGATCGTGTCCTGCAGCATGAAGCGGCCAACCCGGGTTCCGGCGTCGACGGCGGTGAGGATGAAGAGCGCCTCGAACATGATCGCGAAGTGGTACCAGAACGCTGCGAGTCCTCCACCGAATGCCTTCGAGAAGACCAGCGAGATCCCGAAGGCCAGGGTTGGCGCGCCACCGGTCCGGGAGATCAGGGTGGTTTCGTGGACGGACTGTGCGGCGGCGACGAGCTGTGCCGGGCTGATCGTGAAACCGAGGGTGCGGATGAACTCGGAGGCGGCACCCGGGGTGCCACCAGTGGCGCCGCCGGGACTGTTGATGGAGAAGTAGATTCCCTGGTCGATCACGGAGGCAGCGATGAGGGCGCTGATCGCGACGAATGACTCCATCAGCATGCCGCCGTATCCGATCATCCGGACTTGGCTTTCCTTGGCGATCATCTTGGGCGTGGTGCCCGAGGCGATCAGCGCGTGGAACCCCGACAGGGCACCGCAGGCGATCGTGATGAACACGAACGGGAACAGCTTTCCGGCGAATACGGGGCCGTTGCCCTTGATCGCGAAGTCC
>DASVKO010000043.1:0-1810 GCA_036385355.1 Dermatophilaceae bacterium | reverse complement strand
GGGCAACCTCTTCTGGGCCTTCGCCTACAACGTCGCAGCCATCCCGCTGGCAGCCCTCGGCCTGCTCAACCCGCTGATCGCCGGCGCGGCCATGGCATTCAGCTCGGTCTTCGTGGTGAGCAACAGCCTGCGACTGCGCCGATTCAGCCCGCTGACGACCTAGGGCCCGACGAAGGCCGCCTGACGCCCCGGGCACACCACGATTGCTCTTTCTCAGGGCTGGTTTCTTCGGCGAATACCGCACCTCGCGTTGCGCCCGGCGCTATCGTTCGAGTTCCTGAGTGACCGAAGGAGCAGAATCCCATGATTGACCGCGCCAGGGTTACCGAGATCTATGCCCGCGAGCGGCAGGACTTCGCTGCCCGGCACCCCAGGTCGGCCGCGGCCTACCAGGGTGCCGACCACCTGTTCGGCCGGGTGCCGATGACCTGGATGAACAAGAACGCCGGGGACTTCCCGATCTATCTCGAGCGGGCACGGGGCAACCGGGTCTGGGACGTCGACGGCTTCGAGTACGTCGACTTTGCGCTCGGCGACACCGGCGCCATGGCCGGGCACTCGCCTGAGGCGACCGTTGCCGCCATACGGCACAGGATCGCCACCGTGGGTGGCATCACGACGATGCTGCCGACGCAGGACGCCGAATGGGTAGGCGCCGAGCTCACCCGGCGCTTCGGGCTCGAACGCTGGAGCTTCTCGCTGACCGCCACCGACGCCAACCGCTGGGCCATCCGTCTGGCACGGGCGCTGACCGGTCGGCCGAAGATCCTGTTCAACAGCTACTGCTACCACGGCAGCGTGGACGAGTCGCTGATCGTGGTCGGCCCCGACGAGGAGGGCATGAGCCGGCCCGGCAACGTCGGGGAGCCGGTCGACGTCACGCTCACCTCTCGGGTCGCCGAGTTCAACGACCTCGAGGGCCTGGAACGCCAGCTCGCCCATGGCGACGTGGCGGCGGTCCTGATGGAGCCGGCCCTGACCAACATCGGGATCGTCCTTCCGGAGCCGGGTTATCTCGAGGGCGTGCGAGAGCTCACCCGCCGGTATTCCGTGCTGCTCATCAACGACGAGACGCACACCTTCTCGGCGGGACCGGGTGGCGCCACCAAAGCGTGGGGGCTGGAGCCCGACGTCCTGGTCATCGGCAAGTCGATCGCCGGCGGTATCCCGATGGGCGCCTACGGGCTCAGCGCCGAGCTCGCCGACCGGGCTCTTGCCCGCAAGGACCTCGACCTCGTCGACATGGGCGGGGTGGGCGGCACCCTGGCCGGCAACCCGCTGTCGGTCGCGGCCACCCGGGCGACCCTGGAACACGTCCTGACCGATGACGCGTTTGTCCGGATGATCGACACCGCAACGTATTTCGCGGTGGGCGTGCAGTCGGTCATCGACGAGTACTCACTGCCGTGGTCGCTGAGCCAGCTCGGGGCGCGGGCGGAGTACCGTTTTGCCAGCCCTGCCCCGCGCAACGGCACGCAGTCGGCTGCCAGTGCCGACGGCGAGCTCGAGGACCTCATCCATCTGTACCTGCTGAACCGGGGCATCTTGCTGACGCCGTTCCACAACATGGCGCTGATGTCGCCGATGACCACCACCGCGGACGTGGACCTTCACCACACTGTTATCCGGGCCGTAATCGGGGAGCTTCTGAGCGGCTGACCTGCCTGTCCTGCGGGTTTTGAGGCCGTTCCGGGAGCCCGCAAACGGCGTGCGGGTCAGCGGGGCTTGCTTTATAGGAGGATGATGGAGGTATGCCCCCACCGATGCAACGACGCCGCCTTGCCGCAAGTCCCTTCAATGCCGCCCGGGA
>DASVKO010000042.1:0-1657 GCA_036385355.1 Dermatophilaceae bacterium | reverse complement strand
GCGATCTCGCCCGAGGACGCCTTGCACTATCTGGAGGCACTGGGGGCCTGGCGCGACCAGCGCAAGAGCGAGCTCGACCTTCTCGACGAGGCGGCAATGGCTGCCCCCGCCGGTGGCACGACGGCCGGACTAACCGGCGATGTCATGCTGTCGATGGCGCTGTGGAAAGCCGTCGCCGATCGGCATGACCTGCTGATGGCCACCTGGGACTCGGGTCGAGTCGGGCAAGCCGAGCGCGAGCGCCTGTCCACCCTGATCTGGGGCCGCCTCGATGCAACCCTGGACCCACGCCTCGCCCAGCGACCCGACGTCCCCAGCTCCAGTGGTGCGCTTGCCGTGTCACTGCCGGAGGCGATGCGGCTGTCCGACGCATTGGCGGCCTCTTTGCGTTCCCGGCTCTCCCTGGACCCCACGGACGCCGATGTGACCGGTCGGCTGCGTCAGCTGCGGGCCCAGCTCGAGCGGGTGCGCGACTTGGTCACCGCAGAGCCGCAGGACACCGTGGACGCTTTCTCGCACAAGCTGGCGAAGCTCGACGCGCGTCTGGTCGAGATGGTCGATAAGGCCAGGCGGGGCGCAGACGTCGGCGGCCTGGTCGGACCTCTCGAGGCCGACGCAGCCCGCACCGAGCGTGATCTCATCGTCGGTTCAGCCACCCGAGCCGAGGCTGCCCGATCCGTGGCCCGAGCTCGTCAGTTGCGCGGCGAGCTGGAAGCCCGCGGGGCCGCGATCCGCGATCTCGCCGCCCACTGTGTGGCCACCGTGAACCCCGCACCCAAGCTCGCGGTCCCTGACGTCGCGGCGCTGGGGCCGGTGCCGCAGACCGCTGCCGAGGTGGATGCGTACCTGGCGCGGCTCGCGACAGTCAGCCGTGCTCTGAATCTCGCGCACCGGGCATACGCCACGGCCATGGACGAACGCAGCGAGCTGCGTGGCCGGCTGGAGGCCTACGCCATCAAGGCGACCCGGGTCGCCGGCACCGGCAACCTCTCGGGGACCGGAGTCGGCGACACTGCTGACGACCTCGACGAGCTGTTCCGCCGGGCTGAGGACGTCCTGCGTGCCAAGCCAACCGACATGACCCGGGCCCGGGCACTTGTGGCAGCCCATCAGGCCTATCTCGCGTCACGCTCAACGCCCAGCGGCACGACAAGAGGGATGACATGACCACCACCGCCTGCGCTCAGCCCGGGTGCACGGGAACGATCCTGGACGGCTACTGCGACGTCTGCGGCTCTCCGCAGGGGTCCACCGGGACGCCTCCGCCCGCGGGGGACCTGTCGGCAGCGACGGCCGCCGGGATCGGTGGGAGCGTGTCGACGGTGTCGCGCGCATCCAACCGGCTGGCCTCCGCCGCTCTGGGGTCCGCACGTGCTCGCGCCGGTTCCACCACGACCGTGCGGCTCGGCACCTCCTCGAAACGGCTGCGCGGCGCCCGGCTCGGCGCGGGACTGACCACCATCCCGCCGGTCCCCGCGGTGGATGCAGCCGCGGCGATCATGAAGAACCCGGTTGTTCCGGAGGAAAGACGCACGTGTCCCTCCTGTGGGTCGCCGGTGGGTCGCTCGCGCGACGGGCAGCCAGGGCGCACTGAAGGTTTCTGCGCCAAGTGCCGCAACCCCTTCTCCTTCGTTCCCAAGCTCGCGCCCGGTGATCT
>DASVKO010000041.1:0-15804 GCA_036385355.1 Dermatophilaceae bacterium | reverse complement strand
GGCCACCGGCCAGGTCTGCTTCAGGCCCCGGCGGCCATCGACGATATAGACCAGCACCAGCGGCACGACCAGGGCGATGAGTCCCTGCCGGCCGGCCATCTTGGCCAGCGTGTCCTGGCTCAGCCCGGTGACCCCGGCCAGCGCGATGATCGGCGCACCCATCGCGCCGAACGCGACCGGGGCGGTATTGGCGACCAGGGCGACCATCGCCGACTTCAACGGCTTCATCCCCGCCGCGATCAGCATCGCCGCGGCAATGGCCACCGGCGCACCAAACCCGGCCAGGGCCTCCAGCAACGCACCAAAACCAAACGCGATCAGAATCGCCAGGATCCGGTGGTCCCGGCTGATCGAACGGATCGTCTGACCCATCACCTCAAACCACGGGGTAGCCACCGTCAGCCGGTACACCCACAACGCGTTGACCAGAATCCACAGAATCGGGAACAACCCGAACGCGATGCCCTCAGCAGTACTGCTCAACGCCTGACCCACAGGCATCTTCCACCCGAAGACCGCCAGCACGATGGACAGGACCAGGCTCACGAACGCCGCCTTCGGCGCCTTGACCCGGGACCCGCCGATCAACACGAACAACAGGACCAGGGGAAGAGCCGCACACAGGGCCGACAGGACAAGGGACCCGGCAATCGGATCAAGGATCTGCCTGAACATCAGAACTGCCTCCACGCTGAGGACGGAGCCGCAACCTCACGGCTATCGGAACTACTGATGACCTCACCAACGGCAGCCGCGCCATGGGCCGGCGGCGTCGTCGCACAGCCGGGCGAGGTCCTCCGCAGGAACGGCAGCTGCCCTCGTGTGCTGGCATCGGCATAGGAGGGCAACTGGCCGAAGGCCCGCAGCGGTCCCTCCCGCCCCGACAGGCTCACGCCGACTCGACAAGGACGATGCGCAAGGTCCTCGGGCCGTGCACGCCATGGACCCTGATGAGCTCGATATCGACGGTGGCACTGGGCCCGCTGACCCAGGTGAGAGGCCGTCCGGCGGCCACCGACGAGCTCAGTCGCGCGACCGCCTCCGGGACGTCGCCGACGATCTGCTCCGCACGCAGGACACAGACGTGCAGGTCCGGCACCAGGGTCAGCGCGCGCCGGCCCTGACCCTCGGTGTGGTCAAGGACGATCGTGCCGGTGACTGCGATCCCGACGGTGGCACTGGTGAGCACGGCGTCGACAACGTTGAGCTCGTCAGAGCTCAACTCCGGCTCGTCCCGGACCACGTCGATGCCGTCAGGCACCCACTCCTTGGTGAACCCGGTCGGGATGACGACCCTGACAGCGCCGACCAGGCTCTCGGCGACAGCCGCCGCGACACCGGCAGCGTTGGTGCGGATCACGGTGGCCTTGTAGTCCTCGACCCGCTCCACGAACATCCCCACCGGGTCTGCCAGCTTCACGGTGTGGGCGTAGTCCCGGCGCGTCAGGTGATCAGTGGGGGTGACCTGCGCTGACCGGACCCGACTCAGTATCTCCTCGCGTGCGCTCATTTCTGACCCGTTCCCTGGTGCGCGGTGTTGCCGGATGTCCCATCGCTCTTGCGGCCGCCGTCGGTACGCGCCCACCAGGCGCGGAACGACTCCCGCGGAGGCGCAGGGCAGTCCCGGGCATCGGTCCAGCGGTTCAGCGGCGCCGGCATCCGCCCGATCACTCCGTTCTTCCACAGCACCCGGGTCGAGAGAGCGGCCGCCTTCTGCATCAGCCCCAGCCGGCGGCTACCTGCGAGCAGCCAGGACGCACCCTTCATGGTCGTCATCAGCGTGCCCGGCAAACCTGACCGATGGGAGTCCACGACCTGCTCGCGCAGGTGGACCAGCACCTCGGGGATGTTGATCTTGACCGGGCACACCTCGTAGCAGGCTCCGCAGAGGCTCGAGGCGAAGGGCAGAGCGTCCGTCGACTCGGACGTTCCGACGCCTTTGAGCATCGGCGTCAGGATCGCCCCGATCGGACCGGGGTAGATCGTGCCGTAGGCGTGCCCGCCGACCCGCTCGTAGACCGGGCAGACGTTCAGGCAGGCTGAGCACCGGATGCAGCGAAGGGCCTGGCGGCCGACCTCATCGGCCAGGACCTTCGTGCGGTTGTTGTCGAGCAGGACGACGTGCACCTCCTGAGGGCCGTCACCGGGGGTGACCCCGGTCCAGGTCGACGTGTAGGGATTCATCCGCTCACCGGTGGCCGAGCGGGGGAGCAGCTGGAGGAAGACCTCGAGGTCCTCCCAGGTCGGCACGATCTTCTCGATCCCCACCACCGAGATGAGGACCTCGGGCAGTGTCAGGCACATCCGCCCGTTGCCCTCGCTCTCCACGACCGTCAGGGTTCCGGTCTCCGCGACCATGAAGTTGGCGCCGGACACGGCGACCTTGGCCCGCAGGAACTTCTCCCGAAGGTGCCGGCGGGCGGCCCCGGCCAGCTCGGCAGGGTCATCGGACAGGTCGGCCTCGGCCGCCATACCGACCTTGCCCATCTCGCGCAGGAAGATCTCACGGACCTCGGAGCGGTTGCGGTGGATCGCCGGCACCAGGATGTGGCTGGGCAGGTCATGCCCCAGCTGGACGATCAGCTCGGCCAGGTCGGTCTCCCAGACGGAGATCCCGGCCTTCTCCATCGCCACGTTGAGCTCGATCTCGCCGGTGGCCATCGACTTGACCTTGACCACCTCGTCCACCTCGTGGTGGCGGGCGATGTCGATCACGATCTGGTTGGCCTCGGCGGCGTCCCGTGCCCAGTGCACGGTGGCACCCGCTGTGGTCAGCGACTCCTCGAGCTGCACGAGGTAGTGACCCAGGTTGGCCATCACGTCGTCCTTGATGTCCGAGCCGGCGACCCGCAGCTCTTCCCAGTCGGGCAGCTCGGCGGTGACCCGCGCGCGCTTGGTGCGGATGGTGTGCGTCGCGTGATGCATGTTGCCGCGCAGCTGGCTGTCGGCCAGGGCCTTCTTGGCCGCGACGGGGAAGGGAGGGATACCCAGGAACGTCTTGGTCTCGATCATGCTGCATCCTCCGTTGAGGCCAGGATCTCGGCCAGGTGCATGACCCGGATCCCGGAGCGTTGCCGGGTCAGCAGTCCGCCGATGTGCATCAGGCACGAGTTGTCCCCGGCGACGAGCACCTCGGCGCCGCTCTCGCGAACGTGCCGCGCCTTGTCCGCGCCCATCGCCACAGAGACGTCAGGGTTCTTCAGGGAGAACGTGCCGCCGAAGCCGCAGCACTCCTCTGCCTCGGGCAGGTCCACCATGGTGATCCCGCGGACCGCTTCGAGGAGCCGCGCCGGACGGTCGCCGACCCCGAGCAGCCGGGTCGAGTGGCAGGTGGGGTGCATGGTGACCCGGTGCGGGAAGTAGGCCCCCACGTCCACCACGCCGAGCTTGTCGACGATGAACTCGCTGAGCTCGTAGACGTGCGGTGACACATCGTCGACCGCCCTGATCAAGCCCTTGTCGCCGGAGCGGGCCGCGACGATCTTGTGCTGTTCACGTGCCGACGCCACGCAGGAGCCGGACGGGGCGACGATGGCGTCGTACCCGGCGAACGCGTCGACGAAGGCTCGAACGACCGGGATCGCCTCGGGGACATAGCCGGAGTTGACATGCATCTGACCGCAGCACGTCTGGGCCCTCGGGAACTCGACGTCCACTCCGAGCCTGCGCAGCAGCTGGACGGTGGCCTGACCCGTGGCGGGGAACATGGTGTCGTTCAGACACGTCACGAAGAGGGCCACCTTCACGGCAACATCCTGAGAGGGGCGCCGATGGTGGTGAACTCAGGTCGATTTGCCGGGATCATTGGTGTTCCCATCAGATGGTCGGACCATACGTTGGGCTTGACCATAGTGTTAAAATTTCGTACTGTCCAACCTTTTCGCCGCGGACTTCCTCTGGCTTCTTCAGAGAGCTGGTAAGGACCAATGGCCAACACTGCTGATCAGGGGGATGGGAACGTGACTACATCGGAGTCGGTGCGCGGCAGGTGGGCTGACGACTGGGCGCCGTTGCCCCGGGTCCGGACCTACGAGCAGGTTCTTCAGCGGATCGAGTCGCAGATATTCAGTGGTGCCCTGCGCGCGGGCCAGCGCCTGCCACCGGAGCGGGAGCTTGCGGAGCTGCTCGGGGTGAGCCGCCCGGCCGTGCGAGAGGCCCTGCGCGTCCTGGAGGCCCAGGGTGCCGTGCGGTCACAGGCCGGCAACGGCCCGGGCTCCGGGACGACGATCGACCGCCTGCCCAGTGACGCCCTGGCCCGACTCCTGCGCCTGCACGTGGCTCTCGGGTCGTTCCCGCCGCAGGACGTCATCGACACCCGGGTGACGCTCGAGCGGTCCAGCGTGACCCTCGCCTGTCGCAATGCCAGCCCGGAGGACATCGAGCTGATGCGCGCTCCACTTCTGGCAATGGACCGGCCGGACAGCGACCGGGAGGCGTTCAACCAGCTCGACATCGACTTTCACGTGGCGCTGGCCGATGCCGGCGGCAACCGTCTGATGTCCGACGTGACCCGCGCGATACGCGAGTCGGTGCGGACGCCGTTCATGGCCGCCGTGACCGCGATGCCGGAGGCAGGCAAGCGCGGCTGGCTCGACATCCGGGAGGGCCTGCGGGCCCAGCACCACGCTATCTTCACCGCCGTCGAGGCTGGTCAGGCCGAGAAGGCCGCTGACCTGGTGGAGTCCCACATTCGCGACTTCTACCTTGACCTGAACACCGAACCCTGAAAGCCGAACCCTGAACGCCGAACCCTGAACGCCGAACCCTGAACGCCAAGGACCGCCTCCCGCCGCGGAAGTATGCCGTGCCGGTCAGGGAGCGAGCGCGCCAGCACCCAGACTTCACCCGCAGGGGGTTGCCGATGCGCGCGGGGGCAGCGAGAATTTCGCCTCATGGACACTCCGACCGAGGTGACCCCCGCACTGGCACCGGATCGCCCCTGGGCCACGCTGCACCACCGCGATGAGGCGGAAGGCTATGTGGCGATGGTCTGCTTCAAGCACGGACCTCCGCGGCTGCACGGTGTCGAGCTCGAATGGACCGTCCACCATGTCGGCGACCCGCGCCGCCCCCTGGACGCCAGCCTGCTGAGCAGCGCTCTCGGCCGGCATGCACCGCAGACGATCAACCCCCGCCATACCCAGGTCCGCCTTCCCGCCGGATCCCTGGTCACCGTCGAGCCCGGTGGCCAGGTCGAGATCTCCACACCGCCGACCGGATCTGCCGCCGACCTCATCGCGGTTGCCACGGCGGACGCGGCCACCCTTGCGGACCTGCTTGAGGGGCACGGGCTCGTGCTCGGCGACCACGGCGCCGACGCGTACCGCCCGCCGAGCCGCCTGTTGCAGGTTCCGCGGTATGAGGCCATGCAGGCGGCGTTCGACCGCATCGGTCCGCTGGGTTCGGCGATGATGTGCAGCACCGCATCGATGCAGGTCTGCCTCGATGCCGGCAGCACCGGCGAGTCCGCGGCGAGGTGGGCAGCAGTCCACTCCATGGGCCCGGCGCTGGTGGCGCTGTTCGCCAACTCGCCACACCTGGCCGGACGGCCTACCGGCTGGGCCTCCTCACGGCTGAGAGCGACCCTGGGCACCTGCCCGCCGTTCACGCTGCCTCCCGAGCCCAGCGACGACCCGGCCCGCCAGTGGGCCGCGATGGCCATGGCGGCCCCGGTCCTCTGCGTCCGCGGTGACGGTCTCTCGTGGGCTGCCCCGCCGGGGCTGACCTTCTCCGGCTGGATCGCCGACCCCGACCGGGTCGGGCGCCGGCCGACCTTCGAGGACCTCGACTACCACCTCAGCACCCTGTTCCCGCCGGTTCGCCCCAAGGGATATCTCGAGATCCGCTACCTCGACGCGCAGGCGGGCCCGAGATGGGTCACCGCCTTTGCTCTCCTGGCCGCACTGATGGCACGACCCTCGACCATCGACCAGGTCCTGGAGCTCACCGGGGCCTCCCGCGGCCGGTGGTTCGAGGCCGCCCGCGACGGACTGGCCGACCCGGTGCTGGGTGCGGCCGCACACGCGCTCGTCGGGCTGGGCGCGGACTGCCTGGGCCACCTCGACCTCACCGCAGCCCAGCAGCGGCTGGTGCTGGACGACCTTGCGCTGCGCGCGGAGGCGATCCCGACGAGCCGGCGGTGTTCGACATGACGGAGACCCCGCCCGCCACCGACCGCTCGCCCGAGCTCTGGCGCTCCCATGTCGCAGAGGTGCTCACCCGGGCCCGGGACCGTAGCCGGCTGCTCACCGACGCCGTCGACGACGACGACCTGGTGCGTCAGCACTCGCCCCTGATGTCGCCCCTGGTCTGGGACCTCGCCCACGTCGGCAACCAGGAGGAGCTGTGGCTGGTCCGCGACGTCGGCGGCCGGACCCCGGTGCGCCGCGACATCGACGAGCTGTATGACGCGTTCAAGCATGCGCGCGCCAGCCGGCCGGCACTGCCCCTGCTCGGTCCGGCGGGTGCCCGCAACTACGTGCGCGAGGTCCGCGACAAGGTTCTCGACGTCCTGGCGCACACCCCCCTGGAGGGCCGCCGACTGCTGGACCAGGCCTTCGCCTTCGGCATGGTCGCCCAGCATGAGCAGCAGCACGACGAGACGATGCTGGCCACCCATCAGCTGCGGGCCGGGGGAGCGGTCCTGGACGCCCCGCCGCCACCGCCGGGCAGAACCCCCACCGCCGGTGAGGTGCTGGTTCCGGGTGGACCGTTCACCATGGGCACCTCAACCGAGCCCTGGGCCCTGGACAACGAGCGTCCGGCCCACCCGGTGGACGTCGCGCCCTTCTTCATCGACACCGCGGCGGTGACCAACGCCGCCTACCTGGCCTTCATCGACGCCGGCGGCTATGACGAGCCGGCCTGGTGGACCAAGCAGGGCTGGGCCCATCGTCAGGAGGCCGGTCTTCTCGCTCCCCGGTTCTGGCAGCGAGACGGGGAGACTTGGTGGCGGCTGCGGTTCGGCATACGCGAGCGGGTTCCGGCTCGCGAACCGGTCATGCACGTGTCCTTCCACGAAGCGCAGGCGTATGCCGCCTGGGCCGGCCGGCGGCTGCCCACCGAGGCCGAGTGGGAGAAGGCGGCCCGCTGGGACCCGGTCACCGGCCGGTCCCGACGCTATCCCTGGGGCGACCAGGATCCGGGGCCGGCCCACGCGAACCTCGGCCAGCGACACCTGCGCCCGGCCGAGGCCGGCGCCTACCCCGAGGGGGCCTCGCCGCTGGGGGTGCACCAGCTCATCGGCGACGTCTGGGAATGGACCTCGAGCGACTTCGCCGGCTACCCGGGCTTCGCCGCCTTCCCGTATCCCGAGTACTCCGTGGTCTTCTTCGGCCCGGACTACAAGGTGCTTCGGGGAGGGTCGTTCGGAACGGACGCGGTGGCCGCGCGGGGCACGTTCCGCAACTGGGACTACCCGATCCGGCGGCAGATCTTCGCCGGGTTCCGCACCGCCCGCGACCCGGCCCCCGGGGAGGTCGGCTGAGGCATGTGCCGTCACCTGGCGTACCTCGGCCCACCTGTCACCCTTGCGGAATGCCTGCTGCACCAACCACATTCGCTGTTGCATCAGTCATGGGCGCCGGCGGACATGCGTGGTGGGGGCACCATCAACGCCGATGGCTTCGGTATCGGCTGGCTCCCGGGCGCCCCGGCAGAGGGCCAGGCGGGGGCCGAGGGGGTCGTCGCGCTTCGCTATCGGCGCGACGTGCCGATGTGGTCTGATGCCTCGCTGCCAGATCTGGCGTCGTCGATCTCCGCGCGCGCGATCCTGGCCGCCGTGCGCAGTGCCACGGTGGGGATGCCGGTGACCGAGACCGCCTGTGCACCGTTCGTGGCGGGATCCTGGATGTTCAGCCACAACGGCGTGGTCGACGGCTGGCCCGGCTCGGTTGCCCCGCTGGCCCCCGCGCTCCCGCCGGAGGTGCTGATGACGCTGGACGCGCCGACGGACTCCGCCTTCCTGTGGGCCCTGGTTCGAGAACGGCTGCGAGACGGTCTCACTCCGTCCAGGGTACTGGCCGGTGTCACCGAGGACGTCCTGGCGCTGGCACCTCGCTCCCGGCTGAACCTCCTCCTGCACGACGGCCGGCAGATCACGGCCACCACCGTCGGCCACGCCCTGTGGATCAGGCGAGACGTCGACAGCGTCAGCGTCAGCTCCGAACCCCTGGACCCCGGCGACCAGCGATGGGAGCCGATGGCCGACCTCTGCCTGCTCGAGGCCACGACCACCGACCACTCGATCCGTCCCCTCGACCAAGGATGAAGATGGCCGCCACCTCCCAGCCAAGGACTCTTATGCCCTCACCGGTAGTCGACGTCTACCTCACCCCCGACCATCTGGAGCGCACGCTGCGCCAGGACGTGCACGAGGGACTGGTCAGCCACCCCAGGTGGCTTCCCCCGAAGTGGTTCTACGACTCACGTGGCAGCGACCTGTTCGAGGAGATCACCCGCCTGCCGGAGTACTACCCGACCCGGGCCGAGAGCTCGATCCTGAGCGCCCACGCCGGGGACATCGCCCGGCGCACCGGCGCGCACACCCTGATCGAGCTGGGGTCCGGGTCCTCGGAGACGACCCGCCTGCTGCTGGGCGCGCTGCAGGAGGCCGGAACGCTGCGCCAGTACGTGCCCCTCGACGTGTCCGAGACGGCGCTGCGTGATGCGGTGGCGGCGATCCACGACGACCATCCTTTGCTGAGGATCCACGGGGTCGTCGCGGACTTCACCCAGCACCTGGACCGGATCCCCGGCCAGACCCCCCGACTCGTCGCCTTCCTCGGCGGCACGATCGGCAACTTCTTCCCGCAGGAGCGGGCAACCTTCCTGGGCGAGCTGCGGACCACGCTCGCCACCGGCGACTGGCTCCTGCTCGGCACCGACCTGGTGAAGGACCCCGACGTCCTGGTCCCGGCCTACGACGATGCGGCCGGGGTAACCGCGGAGTTCAACCGCAACGTCCTTGCCGTCCTCAACCGGGAGCTGGGCGCGGACTTCGACCTCGCCAACGACGAGCACGTGGCCGTCTGGGACGCCGGGAACGAGTGGATCGAGATGCGCCTCCGGGCGACGGCCAGAGCCCGGGTGCGGCTCCCGGAGCTCGACCTCGATATTGTGCTGCAGTCCGGGGAGGAGATCCGGACGGAGATCTCGGCCAAGTTCCGCAGGGAAGGCGTCGAGAGCGAGCTGGCCGGCGCCTGCTTCAGGCTGGACTCCTGGTGGACGGACCCCCAGGGACTCTTCGCCCTCACCCTGGCTCAAGCCTGTTGAGCGCTCCCTTTCACACGGGCGTATATCCTGTCGGCGAGCCGGCACACCGGTCAATATCCTGATCTGTCGATGAGCCGCCATACCGCTGAATATCCTGAGAGGACCTTCCAGTGACTGCAACAGAACTCCGGCCCATCGATCCGAGCAATGTCCCCTCGACCACCGAGCACATCGAGCTGGCGGAGGCGGTCATGGCGCACAACTACCACCCGCTTCCCGTGGTGATCGCGCAGGCGCACGGTGCGTGGGTGACCGATGTCGAGGGACGGCGCTACCTGGACTGCCTCGCCGGCTACTCCGCGCTGAACTTCGGTCACGGGCACCCGGATCTGGTGGCGGCGGCGCAGGCTCAGCTGACGAGGGTGACGCTCACCAGCCGGGCGTTCCACAACGACCAGCTCGGGCCGTTCTGCCGGGACCTGGCCGCGCTGGCCGGGATGGACCTGGTGCTGCCGATGAACACCGGCGCCGAGGCCGTCGAGACGGCGATCAAGGTCGCCCGCAAGTGGGGGTACGACGTCAAGGGCGTCCCCGACGACCAGGCGGACATCATCGTGATGGCGGACAACTTCCACGGCCGGACCACCACGATCGTCAGCTTCTCCACCGATGACGTCGCCCGGACGGGCTTCGGGCCGTTCACCCCGGGCTTCACCGTGGTGCCGTATGGCGATGCCGCGGCCCTGCGCGCAGCCCTCACCCCGAACACGGTTGCCGTGCTGATCGAGCCGGTGCAGGGGGAGGCCGGCGTGATCGTGCCGCCGGCGGACTACCTGCCTGCCGTGCGCGCGCTGTGCACCGAGCAGAACGTGCTCTTCATCGCCGATGAGATCCAGTCAGGACTCGGTCGTACCGGGACCACCTTCGCGTGTGAGCTCGCGGGCGTGGTGCCGGACATGTACATCCTGGGCAAGGCGCTGGGCGGCGGCATCGTGCCGGTCTCCGCGGTGGTCTCGTCGCGGGAGATCCTGGGAGTGATCCAGCCGGGCAACCACGGCTCGACCTTCGGGGGCAACCCGCTGGCCGCGGCAGTGGGCCATGCGGTCGTCAGACTGTTGGCCACGGGGGAGTTCCAGGAGCGCGCGAAGGTCCTCGGTGAGCGCCTTCGTCTGCGTCTGGAGGCCCTGATCGGTCACGGGGTCCTCGCCGTGCGAACTCGTGGCCTGTGGGCCGGCGTCGACATCGACCCGGCGCTGCTGACCGGCCGCGAGATGTGCGAACGCCTCCTGGCGAAGGGCGTCCTGGCGAAGGACACCCACGGATCCACGGTTCGCCTGGCCCCGCCCATCGTGATCGAGGAAGCAGACCTGGACTGGATGGTCGACCAGCTCGCCGCCGTCCTGGCCGAGGTGATGTCAGCCGGCGCCGAGGTGATCTGAGCCGGCGCCGAGCCGGCTCAGATCAGAGGTGAGCTAGCGCCGGTGTGACCGCTGCCGGCTTGACTATTCTCGTTCGAGCGTGGGACCGTTCGATCACTTGACACCCGTGGTTTGGGGAAGCCGGTCGGACACCGGCGCTGACCCGCAACCGTAGGCCGCCTCCGTACTGTGCCCTCATCGGCACAGGTCGGAGCCTCGCGGCGAGCCGGAGCACCAGATCTCGGGCCCAAGGCTCCATCAACATGTCCGCCGAGGTCTGCGGTCCGGAGTCGGCAGTTGTGGCGCACTCGGCCCGGCCTCCCTCTCCGGCGCGAGAGAGGTCCCACCTGTGAAGCCCCCCCGTCACACCCGTCATGCCAGCCCGTCCCGGATGGCGCGCGCCGCCGTCATCCTGATCCTGGTCACCCTGGCCGGCGGGCTCGCCGCCGCACCAGCGCAGGCGGCCTCCTACCGCTACTGGGGGTACTTCCACCTCACCAAGGGCGCCTGGGCCTTCGCCCAGACCGGACCGGCCCAGGCCCTCCCGGCCGACGGCACGGTGGAGGGCTGGCGCTTCGCGGTCGCCGACGAGAGCTCCGTGCGGACCCCCCGCGCACTGCCGACCTTCAAGGCACTGTGCGCCGGCACCGCCGTCAAGTCAGGCGACAAGCGGGTCGGCCTCGTCATCGACTACGGTCGCCCCGCTGACGCGGTCAAGGGTGACACCGCCAAGCCACCGGCACCGCAGGCCGTCTGTGTGACAGCGCCCGTCAAGGCCACCGGCTCGGACGTTCTGGTGGCCGGTGGAGCCACCCTGCGGCTGGACAAGGGGATCACCTGCGGACTGGACGGCTGGCCGGCCGCGGGCTGCGGCGAGCCCGTCGCTCCCGTGCCGGCCGCGGCGGCCGCCCCGGACACGAAGATCGTGATCGCCGCCCCGGCTGGGAACGCCATGGCCACCACCGGCAAGCCGGCAGCCGAGTCGTCGAACAGCTCACGCAGCCTCATCCTGGGCGGCGCCGGGGTGGTCGTCCTGGTCGCGCTACTCGGGTTCACGGCCTGGCGACGTGGCCGCGACGCCACGGACAGCTGAGCGAGCCGAACCCGAGATGACCCGCGCCCTCCACGACCCCCGGCTGCCGCGCCTGCTGCACCCGGCGGCGTGGTGGGCGTGGGCGATCGGCCTGGCGATGGCGGCCAGCCGTACGACGAACCCTCTGCTGCTCGCCCTGGCCGTGGCGGTCGCCGGCTTCGTGGTGGCCTCCCGCCGCGAGCTCGGCGCGGCATCGCCGTTCGGCGCCTTCCTGCGTCTGGGGCTCTTCGTCATCGCGATGCGGGTGGTGCTGGCGGCGCTGCTGGGCGGAGGCGTTCCCGGGCTCACGGTCCTGTTCACCCTGCCCGAGGTGCCACTGCCGACGGGCTCGAGCGGTGTGCGGCTGGGCGGGCCGGTGACCCTCGAAGGGGTCCTGGCCGCGGCCTACGACGGGGCCCGGCTGGCCGCCATACTCGCCTGCATCGGCGCCGCGAACGCCCTGGCCAGCCCCCGGCGGCTGCTTCGCTACGTGCCGGCCACGCTCTACGAGGTCGGCACGGCACTGGTGGTCGCTCTCACCTACGCCCCCCAGCTGGTGGAGGACGCGCGGCGCGTCCGTACCGCCCGACGGCTGCGCGGACACGACGGACGAGGCCCGCGCGAGCTGGCCCGGCTCGCGGTTCCCGTGCTGGACAGTGCGCTGGAGCGCTCGCTGGACCTCGCGGCGTCGATGGAGTCGCGAGGGTACGGCCGCTCGGTGCACCGGGACGCCCGCACACGCCGGAAGGCCACCGCGCTGACCCTCTTCGGCCTCGGCGGTGTCGTGGCCGGGGTCTACGGCCTCCTGGACGGTGGCTCGGCACCCCTGCTCGGGCTGCCGCTGCTGCTCGTCGGTTCGGCGGCCGCCGCCGCGTCCCTGGCGGTCGGTGCCCGACGTGAGCGGCGCTCGCGCTACCGGCCCGACCCGTGGGCCGCACCGGAGTGGCTGGTAGCCGCCAGCGGTGCGATCGCCGGGGCCCTCGTCCTGGTGGCCGCCCAGCACGGGGTCGCCGGCATCGTCCTGCAGACCTCACCCGCGGTATGGCCGACTCTGCCCTGGCTGCCCGCTCTGGGCCTTCTCGTCGGTCTGCTACCCGCCTGGGTCGCCCCGATGCCACCGCTGCGGGCGCTCGAGCGCACCCGGGACCCCCGGGCTCAGGACAGCCGCACTGACAGCAACCGCTCCAACCTCCGGAAGGCGTCATGATCCGATTCGAGAACGTCGGCGTCCGGTTCGACGACGGCGTCCAGCCGGTGCTGAGCGGCGTGGACCTGCACGTCGAAGAGGGCGAGCTCGTCCTGGTCGTGGGAGCCACCGGGAGCGGCAAGACCACCTTGCTGCGCTGCGTCAACGGCCTCGTTCCGCACTTCAGTGGTGGGACCCTCAGCGGGCGGGTCACTGTCGACGGTCGTGACACCCGCACCCACCGCCCGCGCGATCTTGCGGATGTCGTCGGCGTCGTCGGACAGGACCCGGCAGCCGCCTTCGTGACCGACACGGTGGAGGAGGAGCTCGCCTACGGCATGGAGTCGCTCGGTGTCCACGGCGACGTGATGCGCCGCCGGGTCGAGGAGACGCTCGACCTGCTCGGCCTCGCCGACGTGCGCCAGCGAGCCCTGCGCACCCTCTCGGGCGGACAGCAGCAGCGCGTGGCGATAGGCGGAGTGCTGGCAGCCCACCCGCGCGTGCTCGTCCTGGACGAGCCGACCTCAGCGCTCGACCCGGTTGCCGCCGAGGAGGTGCTTGCCGCCCTCACCCGGCTGGTCCATGACCTGGGCCTGACCGTCCTGCTCGCGGAGCACCGCCTCGAACGGGTCGTGCAGTATGCCGACCGCGTGGTCGTCGTCCAGGACGGGCGGGTCAGCTTCGCCCTGCCGGCGGCCGCCATGGCCATGTCGCCGGTATCACCGCCCATCGTCAACCTGGGTCGCCTTGCCGGCTGGTCGCCGCTGCCCCTGTCGGTGCGCGACGCCCGCAGGGTCGCCGGGCCGATGCGCCAGGCGCTGGCCGGCCGGGCGCCCACCCGGGTTGTCAGGTCGATCACCATGACCGGGAAGAACGAGTCCCTGCTCAGCGCCCGGGCCCTGGTGGTCAACCGGGGGCGCCGGGCAGTCCTGCGCGGCATCGACCTCGAGGTGCGGGCCGGCGAGATCGTGGCACTGATGGGTCGCAACGGGTCCGGCAAGTCCACGCTCCTGGCGGCGGCCTGCGGCCAGCTGCCCGCGCGCGGGGGGATCGTGCGTACCGGTGGCTTGGACCCTTCATCGCTGCGTCCGCGTGACCTCCTGAAGCACGTGGGCCTGGTCCCTCAGGATCCCGGCCTCCTGCTGTACGGCGAGACGGTGGGTGCCGAGTGCCGTTCGGCGGACACCGACGTGCGGGCGGCGCCCGGCACGACGCGCGCCCTGCTGGTGCATCTCGCGCCCGACGTCCAGGACAGCACCCACCCCCGCGACCTCTCCGAAGGCCAGCGGCTGGCCCTCGCGCTGGCCATCGTGCTGGCAGGGCAGCCTCCGCTGGTGCTGCTCGATGAGCCCACCCGCGGGCTGGACTACGGCGCCAAGACCCGGCTGGTCTCCTCGCTGCGATCACTGGCGGCGCAGGGGCACGGTGTCCTGGTGGCCACTCACGACGTCGAGCTGGTGGCCGAGCTGGCCGATCGGGTCGCGGTCATCGCCGATGGAGAGCTCGTGACCGACGGCCCCGCCGCTGCGGTCCTCGCCGGTTCGCCCGCGTTCGCGCCGCAGGTGGCCAAGGTGATGCACCCGCAGCCATGGCTGACCGTCGCCGACGTCGCGGCCGCGCTGGAGGCCTCGTGACCAGCCAGACCGCCCAGCCCCCACCACCTGCTCAGTCCGCTCGGTCCGGCCAGTCCGGCCAGCCGGCTCAACCCGGCCAGGCCCCGAAGAGGCGCGGGAGTCCTGTGCTTGCCGTCCGGTGGCGGGCGGCGGCCACCCTGTCCGCGGCCAGCCTCGTCGGACTGGCAGCCTTCCTGTGGCCCTTCCTCGCGAGACCGGGGTCGGGTCTGGCACACAGCGCCGATGCGCCATGGCTGTTCGTGCTGCTCATCGCGCTCCTGACGGCGCTGGTGATGGCGGAGCTGTCCGGCGGAGGGATGGACGCCAAGACGGTCGCGGTGCTCGGGGTGCTTGCGGCCGCCGGCGGGGCGCTGAGGGTGCTCAGCGCCGGCACGGCCGGACTGGAGCCGATGTTCTTCCTGGTGGTCATGGCGGGACGGGTGCTCGGGCGAGGGGTGGGCTTCGTCCTCGGAGCGCTAGCCGTGCTCGTCGGGGCCTTCCTGACGGGCGGGGTCGGCCCGTGGGTCCCGTTCCAGATGATCGCCGCAGGCTGGGTCGGCTTCGGCGCCGGCTCCCTGCCCCGGATGAGCGGGCGCCCGGAGCGGGTGATGCTGGCCTGCTACGGGCTGCTGGCGGGTCTGCTTTTCGGGCTCGTCATGAACCTGTGGTTCTGGCCCTTCCTCACCTCAGGGGTTCCCGCGGCGATGGCCTTCGTGCCGGGCGAACCCGTGACGGCGAACCTCACTCGCTACGCGACCTTCTACCTGACCACCAGCCTGGGCTGGGACCTCCCGCGCGGGGTGCTGACCGCCGTCCTGGTCATCGTTGCCGGGCGACCGGTGCTGGCCAGCCTGCGGCGGGGCACTCGTCGCGCCGCGTTCGGCGCGGTCGGACAGTTCGTGGAGGGTCACGAGAAGGACAGCGGGGAAGACGACGCATCAGCGGCGGACGCCACGCGCCCGGTGGGGGGACACACCGGTGCTTCCCGGACGAGCCAGTGATGAATGTCTCACCCTCAAGACTCCCCGGAACGATGCAAAGCGCCAAGAACCCCAGCTCTTCAACGCAAACGCAGGGAACTTCTATTCCTGAGCTCCCTCGTCCGCAACGGCTGGGGCTCGACCCGGTTGTCGGCCCCGGTAGCGGCTGCGAGAGAATACTGCTTGTGGTTGCGCAGTCCGGCGCCCCACTGATGAGAGGGGCGCTGATGTCGGCGAGGTATGACATGGAGGCCGCGGAACCTAACGTGGGCCAGCTGCGCAAAGATACGCATTTGACACAGGTGAATCCCGGCTCGGTTGA
>DASVKO010000040.1:0-8129 GCA_036385355.1 Dermatophilaceae bacterium | reverse complement strand
GGTGCCGAAGATGTCCGAGGTCGCCTCGTTCAGACCACCGGCCTCACCGGCGCCGACCAGGCCGGCAGTGTTCTCGGTGACACCGTGGGTCATCTCGTGACCTGCGACATCCAGCTCAACCAGTGGTTGGGCGTTGCCCGCCCCGTCGCCATAGGTCATCTGGGTGCCGTCCCAGAAGGCGTTGACGTAGGCGTCGCCGTAGTGGACCCGGGAGCGGGCGCCGGCTCCGTTGCCCCAGATGCCGTTGCGGCCCTGGATGTTCTTGAAGTAGTCGAAGGTCTTTCCGGCGCCGTAGTGGGCGTCAACCGCGGCCGAGACCCGGTCGCTGACCGCGCCGTTGCCCCAGATGTTGTCGGCATCAGTGAAGGTCGTGCCCGGGACGGTGCCGGCGTTGTCCGCCACGCCGTTGAGATCGGTGGTGTAGTTGCCGACCGCGTCGCGCATCGACCACGCGGTGCCTGCGGTGGTGCCGATGCTCACAGCCCCCACGTAGAGGCCGTTGCCGGTGCCGCTCTTGATCTCGTCCCAGGACGCGAGCGTGGCACCGGTGTTGGCGTCGACGATGGTGTGCAGCCTGCTGGGGGTCTGGTCGGCCCGGACACCGCTGGTGCGCACGTCGTAGGCCAGCCGCGGTGTGGCCTTGGGGGATGCGCCGCCTGAGTAGACGACCAGCTCGCCTTGGGACGCCACAGCGGTCTCGTGCGCCAGTGATGCCTTACGGGTGCCAACGGCCCTGGCCGACGCGAGGCTGAGCTTCGGCGAGGTCGACGCCACATCCACCTGATGCGCGCCGTTCCAGCTGACGCTCCTGATCTTGCCGGACTTGGCCCGGTGGCTCACGAAGTCGCCGCCGATGACCCGCAGGCCGTCGTAGGTCCGGTTGTACCGCACATGGGTCGTACCGTCGGCGTCGGTGATGACGTCCTTGACGATGAGCTTCTCGCCGGCGCCCAGCCGCAGTGCCTGTCCCGCAGAGACCGCACGGGATTGCTCGACAGCGATGTTCTGGGCCTTGGTCGGGGAGGGAGGCTGCGCGGGAGATGGCGCACCAAAGGCCGGGACGCCCGGCCCGCTTGCCAGGACCACCGCGAGAAGAGCGCCGAACGCCACCCGCGTTCTCAGACGACTGAGCACCGTATCTCCAAGACTTCCGACTGCCAGGGAGCATGAATGCAACCCTCCAGATCAGATGCTTCCACCCTCCCGGCGACCCTGTGGCGGCTTCAAGTGCAGCAGCGCCCGTGTGGATGAGATAACGGTCCGAACTTCCACCCTGGCTGACCGAACAGCCGATGTCGGTAGATCCACTGACCCGCCCCGCAGGTTCCCCCACGCCCCCTCAGGACCCTCAGGAGCCCCACGAAGATCCCGCTCTCGCTCACGTCAAGGGTCGAGAGGCTGTTGAGACCCGCCGGTCCCAGCCCTCGAAGTGGGCCATGAGTGGGTCCTGGTAACAAACGAACAGGCCCCCGAGTGGCGTTTCCGCTGCTCAGGGGCCTGCTATTGAGTGCGCGAGGGGGGATTTGAACCCCCACGCCCTTTCGGACACTGGCACCTGAAGCCAGCGCGTCTGCCATTCCGCCACTCGCGCGCGCTCACACAGTGTGGGGGACTACCACCCGAAATCCAAACCGGCCGGGCCTTCGACGCAAGGAATGGGAGCTCCGGGGCCACGGCATTCGGGTTGACCCAGCTTGGCCCGATACGATCAAAAGGCCAACTCTTGGAAGGAGCGGCTGTGGGAGTGTTCGATCGTGTCGAGCGAGGGCTCGAACGCGCGGTTCATGGCGTCTTCGCCAAGGCCTTCAAGTCCGAGGTCCAGCCGGTGGAGATTGCCTCTGCCATGCGCCGTGCCATGGATGACCGTGCCACGACGATCGGTCATGGGCGCACCTTCGTCCCCAACCTGTTCACCATTGAGCTGGCCCCCACCGACTTCGAACGACTGACCAGCTACTCGGACATGCTGACCGACGAGCTGGTGGCCTCCGCGCAGGAACATGCCGAGTCCCAGCGCTATCAGCCCGGCGGCCCGATCCAGGTGAGCTTCCTGTCCACGGAGGACCTGGAGACCGGCGTATTCCGGGTGCGTCCGGCCACCGCCAAGGCGGCCAATGCCGCGGCGCCCCCCACCCCGGCTTTTGGCCCACGGGCCGCTCCGGCCGTGTCCGCCGCCGACGTGGCGTCGGCGTCCGGGACGGCGGGACCCCCCTCGCCGGTGGCACGTCATGAGCCCGCCGCGCGCCCGCGCAGCCATCCTGCCCAGCGCCCCTGGCTCGACGTCGACGGGGATCACTACCCCCTGTTGGCCGCCATCACCGTCCTGGGACGCGACAACACCGCCGACGTCATTCTCGACGACCCGGGAATCTCCAGGCAGCACACGGAGATTCGGGTGACCAGCGACGGCCCTCACCTGATCACCAACATCCGCGACCTGGGCTCGACGAACGGCACCTTCGTCAACGGGGAGCGCATCACCAGCCAGCGCCTGACCGATGGCGACCGGGTCAGCGTGGGCCGGACCAAGATGATCTTTCGAGCAGAACGCCGGTGATTCCCGCACATGAGTGAGCTCACCCTCACGGTGATCCGTCTTGGCCTCCTTGCCCTGCTGTGGATCTTCGTCTTCAGTGTCGTCGGCGTGCTGCGCGGCGACCTCTACGGCACCCGGGTGCTGACCCGCGGCAAGCCCAAGACGCCACCCCGCCCGGCACGGGAGCCAGTCGTCAAGCCGGAAGCGGCAACCGCTGCCGTGCCCAGGACCTCGCGCTCTGCCGCCAAGCGCGTCCCGAGCACGCTGACCGTCACCGAGGGCTCCCTGGCGGGAACGACCTTGTCCCTGATCGACACCGGCGTCCTGCTGGGCCGCAACCCTGAGTGCACCCTGGTCCTGGACGACGACTTCGCCTCCGGTCGGCACGCCCGGATCTTCCGCCGCGACGGGCGCTGGTTCGTGGAGGACCTGGGCTCCACCAACGGCACGTACATGGGGTCCACCCGGCTGACCCAGCCGGTGCCCGTCGAGGTCGGTTCCACCCTTCGGATCGGCAAGACCATCTTCGAGCTGCGGAAGTAGGGCTGTCTTGGCCATCGCGCTGCGCTACGCCGCCCGCTCGGACGTCGGGCTGGTGCGACAGGAGAACCAGGACTCGGGGTATGCCGGTCCCCACCTGCTCGTCGTCGCCGATGGCATGGGCGGCCACGCCGCCGGTGACGTGGCCAGCTCGATAGCGATCGGTGAGATGGTCAGCCTCGACGGCGAGAATCCCGGCGCCGAGAGCGCTCTGGACCTGCTGGCGGGGACCCTGCGCGCGGCGAACAACGCGCTGAGGGAGGCGATGCGCCGCCAGCCCGAGCTCCAGGGCATGGGCACGACGGTCACCGCCCTGTTGCGGACGGGCAGCAAGATCGCTGTTGCGCACATCGGCGACTCCCGCGCCTACCTGCTTCGCGATGGCACGCTCACCCAGATCACTCACGACCACTCGTTCGTGCAGAGCCTGATCGACGAGGGCCGGATCACCGAGGCGGAGGCCGAGGGCCACCCCCAGCGTTCACTGGTCACCCGGGTCCTGACCGGGCAGGACGAGGATGCGCCGGACCTGGCCATGCGCGAGGCCCACGTCGGCGACCGGTATCTCGTCTGCTCCGACGGGCTGTCCGGTTTCGTGGCCCGCGACACCATCCAGGAGATCCTGGTGCAGTCCCAGCCACCCGGGGTGACCGCTGACCGTCTGGTGGAGCTGGCGATGCGCGCCGGTGCGCCCGACAACGTGACCTGCCTGATCGGCGACATCGTCGACCTCGACACGAGCCGGGCGCCCTCGACGGCACAGGAGGTCGTGGGTGCGGCAGCCGAGCGCAGGACCGCGACCACCAGTGCGATGCCGGTCAGCCCGGCGGCGAAGGCGGCTGCCCTGTCCCGCGAGGCCAGTGGCACCGGTGCCATCGAGGACGAGCAGGCTGAGTCCGGCCAGCTGACCGATGCGGGCTCGGGCCGAGGTCGCTGGCGGTGGCTCAAGGTGGTGTCACTGGTTGTCCTGGTCCTGATCGCCGTCGTGGGGGGAGGCGCCGCGGCATACAGCTGGTCACAGCAGCAGTACTACGTCGGCGAGGCCAACGGACACGTCGCGATCTACCGCGGCGTCTCCCAGAACATCGGCCCGTGGAACCTCTCGCAGGTGGTCGACCAGAGCGACATCGTGCTGAACGACCTGCCGGACTTCTATCGCAACAAGGTCGACGCGACCGTGAGCACGCCCCACGTGGAGGATGCACGCAGGCTCGTGACAGATCTGCGTGTGCAGGCGATCAAGTGCCAGACCACCAAAGCCGCCGGTGGCACCTGCGGGACCTCAAGCCCATGAGCATGGTCACGTCCTTCCGCCCGCGCACCAGGCGCAATATCGAGCTGGTGCTGCTGCTGCTGGCTATCCTGATCGTGCTCGTGGCCTACCTCAACGTCGGCCTGGCCGTCGGTGGGGCGTTCCCGCCCGACCTGATCGGCTACGGCCTGGGACTGCTGGTCCTCTCGGTCGGATTCCACCTCGTGCTGCGGTGGCGCGCCTCGTATGCCGACCCGCTGATGCTGCCGATCGCGACCCTGCTGAACGGGCTGGGTCTGGTGATGATCCACCGTCTGGACCTCGCCTACGACCGCACCGGGAGCCGACTTCTGGCGCCCAAACAGCTGATCTGGAGCATGCTGGCCGTGGTCCTTGCCGCCGGGGTCATCATCTTCCTGCGCGACCACCGCCAGCTTCGGCGCTTCACCTTCACCGCGATGGCGCTCGCCCTGGCGATGCTCATGCTGCCGCTGGTTCCCGGCCTCGGCCGCAACATCAACGGCTCGCGGATCTGGATCGGGATCGGGCCGTTGTCCTTCCAGCCCGGCGAGGTCGCCAAGATCCTGCTCGTCATCTTCTTCGCCGGCTACCTGGTGCAGACCCGCGACGCCCTGTCACTGGTGGGGAGCCGGTTCCTGGGGATCGCCCTGCCCAGGGCGAAGGACCTCGGCCCCATCCTGATTGCCTGGCTGGCCAGCGTCGGGGTCCTGGTCTTCGAAAAGGACCTGGGCTCCTCACTGATGTTCTTCGGTGTCTTCGTCGCGATGCTCTACGTCGCCACCGAACGCCGCTCCTGGATCGCGATCGGCCTGACCTTGTTCTGTGCCGGCTCCTACATCGCCTACCTCCTGTTCTCACACGTCCAGGTGCGGGTCCAGCTATGGCTGGACCCGTTCAACCCCGCGATCAGTGACCAGGTGGCCAAGGGCCTGATGGGGATGGCCAAGGGCGGACTCCTCGGCAGCGGACTGGGCCGAGGTCACCCCGAGATCACCTACTTCCCGGAGAGCGACTTCATCTACCCCAGCTTCGGCGAAGAGATCGGGCTGATCGGCCTGTTCGCGCTGTTGCTGCTCTACGTGCTGCTGGTCGAACGTGGTCTGCGCACCGCCCTCGGCGTCCGGGATGGTTTCGGCAAGCTCCTGGCTGTCGGGCTGTCCTTCTCCCTGGCCCTCCAGTGCTTCGTGGTCGTCGGCGGTGTCACCCGGGTCATTCCGCTGACCGGCCTGACCATGCCCTTCCTTTCCTACGGCGGTTCCTCCCTGCTGGCCAACTGGTCGCTGGTCGCGATTCTGCTGCGGATCAGCGACCAGGCCAGACGTCCTCTGCCCGATGCCGAAGAGCTGGCCACGGCCTCTGAAGCCCACACCCAGGTGGTGAGGATCCAGTGAACAAGCCAATCCGGCACCTGTCCTTCGTCGTGGCACTCCTCTTCTCCGCCCTGCTCATCTCCACCACCTGGATCCAGTTCGTCACTGCCAAGGACCTCGACAACCGGCCGGGCAACCGTCGCACCCTGCTCGAGGGCTATGCCCGCGAACGCGGCGCCATCCTGGTCGACGGGAAACCGATCGCCCAGTCCGTCCCGGTCAAGGGCGACCTCAAGTACCTCCGCACCTACCCACAGGGGAAGCTCTACTCCCAGGTCACCGGCTACTACTCCTTCACCTACGGCGCGGGCGGCGGCCTCGAAGGCGCCGAGGACGGGCTGCTGTCAGGCAAGTCCGACAAGCTGTTCTACCGGCGCGTGCTCGACATGGTGACAGGCAAGGTGCCCAGCGGCGCCAGCCTGGAGCTCACCATCGACCCCAGGGCCCAGCAGGCAGCCGACAAGGCCCTGGGCAAGCAACGCGGCGCAGTCGTCGCGATCGATCCCCGCACCGGTGCCATCCTGGCCATGGTCAGCCACCCGCAGTACGATCCGGCGACCCTGTCCGGACAGGGCAAGTCCGTTGAGAAGGCATGGAAGACGCTGAACGCCGCTCCGGGGCAACCTGCCGTCAACCGGGCGATCGGGGGCAACCTGTACCCACCGGGCTCGACCTTCAAGCTGGTCACGGCGGCTGCGGCCCTGTCCTCCGGCAAGTTCACCGAGGAGTCGCAGATCCCGGGACCGGCATCGCTCGATCTCCCACAGTCGAACAAGCCTCTGCCCACCGACGACCACCAGCCCTGCGGCCCGGGCGACAAGACGACCCTGACGCACGCACTGCAGATCTCGTGCAACACCGCCTTCGGCTGGTTGGGGATGGACCTCGGTGGCGACGCCCTGCGCGCGCAGGCAGCCAAGTTCGGCTTCGGCGATGCCCTGAGGGTGCCGATGCGGGTCACCGCCAGCCAGGTGCCGGCACAGCTCAACGCCGCGCAGACGGCGCAGGCCGCGATCGGGCAGTACGACGTTCGCGTGACACCCCTGCAGATGGCGATGGTCAGCGCAGGCATTGCCAACAAGGGCATTGTCATGAGCCCCTACCTGGTCAAGGACACGCGCAACAGCGACCTGGACATCATCGACCAGAGCAAGCCCGAGCAGCTCTCCCAGGCGATCAGCCCGGACGTCGCGGCAGCCCTGACCCGGATGATGGTCAACGTCGTCCAGTCGGGCACCGGCACCCCCGCCCAGATCCCCGGCATTCAGGTTGCCGGCAAGACCGGGACTGCCCAGCACGTTCAGGACGGCGCCCCGCACGCCTGGTTCACTGCGTTCGCGCCGGCCGAGGACCCGAAGATTGCCGTGGCGGTAGTCATCGAGAACGGCGGGGACGCGGGCAGTGAGGCCACCGGAGGCAAGGTCGCCGCACCGATCGCACGCCAGGTCATCGAGTCGGTGCTGAAGCCGTGAACCCCGTCGCCGGTACCGTCCTGGAGGACCGCTACACGCTGACCGGGCTCATCGCGGCCGGCGGCATGGGTGAGGTCTGGGCAGCCAACGATGCGGTCCTCGATCGTGCGGTCGCCGTCAAGCTCATGAATCCCACCCTCAGCCAGCGGAGCGGCTTCCTTGAGCGCTTCCGCGCAGAGGCGCGGTACTCCGCCGGGCTGGACCATCCCAACATCACCACCGTGTACGACTACGGCGAGGACGAGGGCTCGGCATACCTCGTCATGGAGCTCGTGGCCGGCCAGCCGCTCAGCCAGATCATCTCCGAGCGCGCACCGTTGTCAGCACCGGAGACGGCTTCGATCCTCATCCAGGCCGCCAACGCCCTCGGGGCCGCCCATCAGCGGGGCGTCGTGCATTGCGACGTCAAGCCGGCCAACATCCTGATCACCCCCGACGGCACGGTCAAGCTGACGGACTTCGGCATCTCCCGGCTGGTCGGCTCCGAGCCCCGAACGCAGAGCAGCGAGGTCCTCGGAACGGCCCAGTACCTCTCCCCGGAGCAGACCCTGGGCCAGCCGGCGACCGCCTCCAGCGACATCTACGCCCTGGGCGTGGTCGGGCACGAGATGCTCACCGGCCAGCGCCCGTTCGACGCCGAGACCATGGTGGCCACCGCCCACGCGCACATCAGCCAGCCACCACCGCGGCTTCCGGACTCCGTCCCGCCCTGGCTCCGGGCCGTGATCAGCTCCGCCCTTGCCAAGGTCCCCTCGGACCGTCCGGCAGGGGCAGCCGCGATGGCGCGTGCCCTTCGGGTGGAGGGCACCGCCGCCAACGCAACGGGGAACAGGTCGGGTATGACCCAGGTCATGCCGGTCAGTGCCATGCCGGTCAGTGCCATGCCGGTCAGTGCCATGCCGGTCAGTGCCATGCCGGTCAGTGCCATGCCGGTCAGT
>DASVKO010000039.1:0-9357 GCA_036385355.1 Dermatophilaceae bacterium | reverse complement strand
GTCTGCTCAGCGACTCGAGTTGATCGTGATCTGCTGGATTGCACCGTCCTGGACGTGCCACCGGGAGAGGACGTCCTCGTAGGCGCCGCTGCGTCGCAGCTCCTCGAGGGCGCCCTGAACGGCATCTCGCAGGCGGGGCTGGCTCTTGGCGACGGCGATGCCATACGGCCCCGGCTCGTACTGGACGTCCGACGCGAGCTGGTAGTGCGACCTGGTGCGCACGTCGTTGACGAGAAAGACCGCAGGAGGAAGGTCGTTGAGGACCGCAACCGCGCGACCTGTGCGCAGCTGCACCAGCGCGTCCGAGTTGGTCGGGTAGGACTTCACGGTGATGGGCCGCTCACCGCAGTTCTTCTGGCTCCGTGCGAGCAGGTCCACCTGCGTCGTACCGTCCTGAACGGCAACCACCTTGCCGCACAGGTCGTTGATCCCGGTGACGCCGGCCGGGTTGCCGCGCTGCACGACGATCGACGTGCCGGCCCTGAAGTAGTTGACGAAGTCGGCGGTCCTGGCGCGACCGGGGGTATCAGTCATCGCCGACATGGCCAGGTCGACGCGACCGCCCGCCACGTCTGCCAGCAGGGTGGTGAACTCGAGATTGCGGAACTGGAGGCGAACCCCCAGCACCCGACCGATCTGTGCGCCGAGGTCCGGCTCCACGCCGACGATGGTGCGGCCATCGGGTCCGAACGCCGACATGGGCGCATAGGAGGCGTCGGTGCCCACGCGCAGGACCCCCCTGTCCCGGACCGCCTGCGGGAGCAGGTCGTGCAGCCTCTGGTTGAACGGCGCAACGACCGACGGGGCCGACGGGGAGGTCGTCGAGTCTCCGCACGCGGCGGGCATCGCCGCCACGAGCGCCAGGACGAGGCCGGCGGCGACGCGCAGGGGGAGGGCGTTTGGCCGGTTCATCGCGAGCTCGCCGCCGTGATGCTGCCGAACACCCGGGCAACCTCGGTCCAGGGACCGGGACGTAGCCACAGGTGCCCCTGGGCTTCGTCGCACCCCGCATCCTCCAGGGCGTCGGCGACCTCCTGGGACTCCACCCCCTGGGCGGTGACCAGGCATCCCAGACTGTGGCCGAGACCGATGACCGCACGCACGATGGCGCGGTCCTGCTCGTTGCCCGGCAGATCGGCCAGGAAGGTCCGGTCGATCTTGATCTCCGACACGTCTGCGGGACTCATCTGGGCCAGGTCCGGCAGACCCATGCCGAAGTGGTCGATGGAGATCGAGATGCCCTGGCCGGCCAGATCCCCGATCACCGTCCTGGTCAGCTCGGAGTCGAGTGCCAGGGATGCCTCGCTCACCTCGAGGTGGAGCCGGTCGGGCGCCACGCCGGCCTCCTGCAGGATCTCAGCCACGTTGCCGGGGAACTCCGGCGAGGTGAGGTTTCTCGCGAAGACGTTCACCGAGACCGCCCAGTTGTGGCCGTCTCGGATCCAGGCCTGGCAGTCGGCGAGCGCGTGTCGCAGCACCCAGCTCGTCAGCGGCTCGATGAGCTCGCTGCGCTCTGCGACCGGGAGGAACTCCGAGGGCAGCAACAGCCCGCGTTCCGGGTGCTGCCAGCGCACGAGCGCCTCCAGACAGGTGACCTCACCCGTGCTGAGCTTGAGCCGGGGCTGGTACTCCAGCACGAGCTCATCACGACTCAGTGCCGTGCGCAGCTCGCGCTGGATCACCAGCGCATGCGTCGCCGGGCGGGGCGTCGCGGCCTTGTAGACGACGATGGTCCCCGGGCCCTGCTTGCCCAGGTACATGGCTGCGTCCGCGTGTCGCAGGAGCTCCTCGACGGTCTCGGCGCTGTCGGGGTAGAAGCAGACCCCGAAGCTCGCCTCCACGCTCACCGGGACGCCATCGAGGATGACCTCCTCGGCCAGCTCGTGGCGGATTCGGTACAGCAACGCCATCGTCTCCTCACGGCCACCTCCGCGCGGCAGGACCATGGCGAACTCGTCACCACCGAGGCGGGCAACGGTGTCGTCGGTGCGCAGCGACCCCCGGAGCCGGCGTCCCACGATCTGCAGCAGCTCGTCGCCCGCGTGGTGACCGAGAGTGTCGTTGACCTCCTTGAAGTGGTCGAGGTCGATCAGCACCAGCGCTCCCTCCTCCCCACGCCGGGCACGTTCCAGCGCGTGCTCCGCCCTTCGCCGGAACAGCTCCCGGTTCGGCAGCCCGGTCAGCGGGTCGTGCAGGGACTCGTACTCGTGGGTGGCGGCGTTCTGACGCAGCGCGCGGGTGGTCCACCAGGAGATGAGAGCCAGGACGGCGAACAGCCCGACGAGGCCGAGGCCGAGCCGAATGATCTCGCTGCGTGTCTCGGCCTGCACCTTGGTGGCGATGGCGTCGTACGGCAGGTAGACCTCGAGCACCCCGGTGGCCTGGCCGTTCGGTGCTGCGATGACAGGTTGCATGACCCTGACGACGTCCTGGAGGTCGTTCGTGTTCGTCATGAGGCGCACGTCGGTTCCCCCCGCGGCGGCGGTCCGGAAGGCCGGATCGCTCACCGGGACGGAACCGGTCACGCTGCCGTCGTCGGAGAACTCGACCATGCCGGTGAAGGCGCGTACGCGCAGGTGGGACACCGTGCCGTTGAAGATCGCCAGGTCGGTGGCGGACTGCAGGCTGTCGCGCTGCGCGTTGTTGAGCCCCAGTGACAGGTCAGCACCCACCAGTGCCGGGGCGATGGCCATCTGTTCGATGACGGCGGCCTGGGCCTGTCCCCAGTCACGACCGAACTCGCCCGCGGCCTCGGTATCTCCGCGCATCAGGACGGCGCCCATCACGCTGATCGGGATGAGGCTGGCGAGGACGTACAGCGCAAACAGCCGGGAGCCCTGTCGGTGCCGTCGACGACCGGTCATGCTCTCCCTTCTCCACGAGTGTCAGTCGCATGGGGAGCACCGGGACGAACGGGCCACCCTGGGTGCGCCTGGTTCCAGGAGAAAGGCGGCTCGCTGCGCGTGAGGCTCCTGCATCCAGTATGACGGGTCGGCACGAGCAGCGGCGGCGGATTCCGTCTAGTTGGTGACCACGAAAGCGGCTCGGCGCCCCCGTCTCGAAACCAGGTGAGAGCACCCCATAGAGTGAAGGCGCCAGACCGGCACCCCACGTCACGTTCGCCAGGGAGCGCCCCATGTCCATGGACCAGACCTTTTACGGCGCCGATTTCGGCCAGCTCAACAGCCAGGACCCGGAGATCGCCGACGTTCTGCTCTCCGAGCTCGAGCGTGCCCGCGGCGGCCTCCAGCTGATCGCCAGTGAGAACTTCACCAGCCCGGCGGTGCTCGCCGCGCTGGGTTCGACCCTGTCCAACAAGTACGCCGAGGGGTACCCGGGACGCCGGTACTACGGCGGCTGTTCCGAGGTCGACAAGGCTGAGACGATCGGCATCGAGCGTGCCAAGGCCCTCTTCGGCGCCGAGCACGCCAACTTGCAGCCGCACTCCGGGGCCAACGCCAACCTGGCGGTCTATGGCGCCTTCTGCAAGCCCGGCGACACCATCCTGGCGATGTCGCTGCCGCACGGTGGTCACCTGACCCACGGCTCGAAGGTCTCCTTCAGCGGCAAGTGGTTCAACGCCGTGCACTACGGTGTGGACAAGGAGACCGAGGACATCGACTATGCCCAGGTGGCTGAGCTGGCGCGGCAGCACAGGCCGAAGCTCATCGTGGCCGGCGGCTCGGCCATCCCGAGGCTGATCGACTTCGAGTTCTTCCGCAACCTCGCCGACGAGGTGGGCGCGATCTTCTGGGTCGACGCCGCCCACTTCATCGGTCTGGTCGCAGGCAAGGCGATCCCCAGCCCCGTCCCGTATGCCGATGTCGTCACCTTCACGACGCACAAGGTGCTGCGCGGGCCGCGTGGCGGGATGCTGGTCAGCAAGGCGGAGCATGCGGCCAAGCTGGACAAGGCGGTCTTCCCGATGATGCAGGGTGGCCCCCTGATGCACTGCATCGCGGCCAAGGCGGTCAACCTGCACGAGTGTGCCCAGCCGGCATACGAGGTCTACGCCAGGCAGGTCATCGCCAATGCCCAGCAGCTGGCAGCCTCACTGGGGGAGCGGGGCATCCGTCCGATCACCGGCGGTACCGACACCCACCTGTCCCTGCATGACCTGCAGGGGATCGGGGTGACCGGCAAAGAGGCCGAGGCTCGCGCGGACGCCGCTGGCATCGTGCTCAACAAGAACGCCATCCCGTTCGACCCGCAGCCGCCGAACACCGCTTCCGGGATCCGGGTCGGCACCCCCTCGGTGACCACCCAGGGCATGGGGACCGAGGAGATGAAGGTCATCGCCGACCTCATCGACCGGGCCGTGACCCAGACCGACGGCGACCCCGACCACCCCGCGGCCAAGGAGATTCGCGCGCAGGTGTCGGACCTCGTGGGACGCTTCCCGGCATACCCTCGTAGGGACAGCTGATCCATCCGGCTGCATCGTTCTCGAACTAGGCGCTGACCCGTGCGGGAGTACCTTCTGGTCTTCGTGGTTGCTGCGGTCATGACGTATGTCGCCACCCCGTTCGTGCGGTGGCTCGCTTTCAGGACCGGGGCGATCACGGCCGTGCGCGATCGCGACATCCACACCGTCCCGATCCCGCGCCTTGGCGGGGTGGCGATGCTGTTCGGGTTCGCCGCGGCGCTGCTGGTGGCCAGCCGGCTGCCCTACCTGTCCCAGATCTTCGCGGGCGGCGAGATGATGGGCGTGCTGGTCGGCGCCGTCATCGTGTGTGCCGTCGGGGTGCTGGACGATATCCGTGAGCTGGACTGGGTGACCAAGCTGGCCGGGCAGATGATCGCCGCCGGGGTGATGGCATTCCAGGGCGTTCAGCTCCTCTCGCTGCCGCTGTTCGGCGTGACGGTCCTGCCCGCGGCCTTCCTGGTGACGCTCACGATCCTCATCGTCATCATCTCGAGCAACGCGGTGAACTTCATCGACGGCCTGGACGGGCTGGCGGCCGGCGTGGTCGCCATCGCCGGGCTGGCGTTCTTCAGCTACTCGTACCTCCTGTCGCGCAGCTATGACCCGCCGAACGTGTTCTCCTCCGCCACCTTCATCACGGCCGCGCTGGTGGGCTGCTGCGTGGGCTTCCTGCCGCACAACTTTCACCCGGCCCGACTCTTCATGGGTGACTCGGGGTCGCTCATGCTCGGCCTTCTGCTGGCGGCCGCGACGATCTCGATGACCGGCAACATCGACCCCAGCCAGGTCAGCGGGAACCCCTCGGCGGCGATCTTCCTGCCGGTCGTGCTCCCGCTCGCGATCATCTCGCTGCCCCTGCTTGACGTCCTGCTCGCGGTGGTCCGGCGGACCAGGGCCGGCCGGCGACCGTGGCAGGCGGACTCCGAGCACCTGCACCACCGGATGCTGCGGATCGGGCACACCCACGTGCAGGCGGTGCTCCTGCTCTACCTGTGGGCCGCCATCGTCGCCCTCGGGGTGGTGTCTTTCGCCTTCGTCGACGGCTGGTGGCCGATCGCGGTCATCGTGGCCGTTGCCGTCTCGGCCGCGGTGCTGACGCGCTGGCTCCCCAGGTGGATGCCCGCCCGACGCTTGTGATACCTTTCACAAGCGCTTGGGGGGCGTTTCGAGCTGGCTGACGACACGATGACCCACACCGAGATCGAGCTACCACGACCCAGACGGCACCATCGAGCCCCCAGACACAGGCGAGGATTCTCACCGTATGACGCAGGTGCACGCTCCGGGACCAGTGCCCGTTCCGCCCTTCGCCGCGATGCTGCGCGCCACGGTGCTGCCGATGACCATCTCGGTGCCGGTCATCCTGGCCGTCTTCTGGATCACCAGGGGAACCCGTGGAGGGCTGGCCGCGCTGCTGGGCGTCCCCATCGCGGTGGCCTTCTTCGCCGGCGGTCTGTACGTCATGGGCCGGGTGTCGACGTCGAACCCGATCTCGGTCCTGGCCGGAGCCCTGGCCGTCTACCTCGGGCAGGTCATCTTCCTGGGTGTGGTGATTTTCACGTTCTCGGGCGCAGACTGGCTGGACGGCACGGCCTTCGGGCTGTCAGTCCTGGCCGTTGCCCTGATCTGGCAGGTGTGCCAGGTGGTGGCTTTCACGAGGCTGCGTCAACCCGTCTTTGACCAGCCGGCCGCCGCGCAGGCCGACGAGTCTGCCCAGGGGCGACCCCTGTGACCAGCAGCGATGGAGGAGCGGATGGACCAGCCGACGGAACCGTCAGGGGGACCGCCGGATCCCGACGCGGGCCATCCACGCCTCGAAGAGGCGCACATGTGGAACGTCGTGTCATACCTCATCTCGGGGCCGGTGATGTTCGGCGGGATCGGCTGGGCGCTGGATCACTGGCTTGGCACCGCCTTCTTCGTCCCGGCGGGAATCCTGACAGGCATGGCCGTGTCTTTGTATCTAGTGTGGGTCCGGTACGGTACGCAGCAGTGACACCCGCTGGTCGCACTGGAGTCAAACCTGCGGTGCCCGGCTATGAACCGGGCGTCCGCGGCCTGATGGCCTCCCCAACCGGTTCGATGCACATGATCGAGGAGACCCTTTGAGCCTGAACGCGCTGGTCAGCCTGGCTACGGCCGATGGCGGCGGCTACAAGACGCCGACCTCGGCGGAGTTCTATCAGCCGCTGTTGTTCGACGGACCCTATGCGATCACCAGGCCGGTGGTCGTCCTGCTGCTGTCGGTGGGCCTGATCGCCTGGTACCTGATCGCGACGACCAGGCGAGCGGCGATCGTTCCGGGCAAGGGGCAGTGGGCCACCGAGAGTCTCTACGGGTTCATTCGGAACGGCGTCGCCCGCGACATCATCGGCACCAAGGACTTCTTGCGCTTCGTGCCGCTGCTGTTCACGATGTTCGTGCTGATCCTGGTGAACAACCTCTTCGGCGTGATCCCGCCGATCCAGTACCCGACGATGAGCCGCATCGGCATCCCGATCGCGCTGACCCTCGTCGTCTACATCACCTATCACTACATCGGGATCAAGCGGGTCGGTGTCGGCGCGTACTTCAAGGGCCTCGTGCCGGCCGGTCTGCCCGGCTGGATCGTGCCGCTGATCTTTGTTCTCGAGGTCATCACGTTCTTCATCACGCGTCCGCTGACGCTGGCCCTGCGGCTCTTCGGCAACATGTTCGCCGGCCACCTGCTGCTGCTGCTCTTCATCACCGGCGGCGAGTACATGATCATCAACGGCGGCATCGGCCTCAAGATCGCCGGCGCGGGCTCGTTCCTCATGGCCTTCGTGCTGACCATCTTCGAGATCCTGATCGAGTTCCTGCAGGCATACATCTTCACCCTGCTGGCAGCCACGTACATCGCCGGCTCCCTCGTCGACGAGCACTGATACATCCACCAGACTTCCGCCCGGTGACGTGCCGGGCGGGGCAACAAGAACGAAAGAGGATCACATCGTGACCGGAAACATTGCCATCCTCGGCTACGGCCTCTCCGCCATCGGCCCCGGCGTCGGTATCGGCCTCATCTTTGCCGCGTACATCAACGGTGTCGCCCGTCAGCCCGAGGCTCGCGGCATGCTGCAGTCGATCGCCATCCTGGGCTTCGCCCTGGCCGAGGCACTGGCCATCTTCGGTCTGGTGCTCGCCTTCGTCTTCAAATAGACAGAGTGCCTGCGTCGCCCGGCGTCACCTCTGCCGGCTTCGCAGGCGTCGATTCTCAAAGCAGCCAGCAGTAACCGCTGTGGCAGCCGCAATATTGGTTCTTAGGCACTAGGAGATTTCCGTGCAGCTATTCACCGGTGCGACTCACGTCGCGACTTTGGTGACCGCCGGCGAGGCCGACCAGCTCCCCGTTCTGCCCCACCGGGGCGAGCTGATCTTCGGTGTCATCGCGTTCGCCATCCTGTACTTCATCGTGAAGAAGTGGGTCGTTCCCAGCCTCGAGAAGGCGTACGCCGACCGCACTGCGGCCATCGAGGGCGGCATGCACCAGGCCGAGGAGGCTCAGCAGGAGGCTCAGGCTGCTCTCGAGCAGTACACGGCCCAGCTCGCCGAGGCCCGGGTCGAGGCCGGCCGCATCCGTGCGGAGGCCCAGGAGCAGGGCGCGGCGATCATTGCCGAGCTTCGCCTCCAGGCCCAGACCGAGGCGAACCGCATCGCGGAGGCGTCGCACAAGCAGATCGAGGCGGAGCGTCAGCAGGCCATCGTCTCGCTGCGCAGCGAGGTGGGTCGCCTGTCGACCGACCTGGCCAGCCGCATCGTGGGTGAGTCGCTGCACGACGAGGCTCGCCAGAGCGGCATCGTCGACCGCTTCCTCGCCGAGCTCGAGCTGGGTGCTGTCCGACCCGAGTCGGTCGGGCAGGGCGCCTGATGCAGGGCTCTTCGCGTGCAGCGTTCGTGGTGGCGCGGGACGCCTTTGCCACGGCGCTCGGTTCCGGAGCCGACCTGTCTGCACTGGCCGAGGACCTGTTCGGCGCGACGGCTGCTCTTGACTCCAGCGCCTCGCTGCGCCGTGCGCTGGTGGACCCGTCCCGGGACGCGACGGCCAAGCGTGGTCTGGTCGAGGGCCTCTTCGGGCCCAAGGTGACCCCGGCGGCGGCAGACCTCCTGAAGACTCTGGTCTCGCAGCGGTGGGCCGACGACCGGGACCTCGGTGATGCCACCGAGAGCCTGGCCGTTGAGGCTGTCGTTGCCTCGGCCGAGGCCGGCGGCCGGCTCGATGCGCTCGAGGACGACCTGTTCCGTTTCGAGCGGGTCGTCGCGGCGGACTCCGGTCTGCGTGACGCCCTGTCGGCTCACGGCGGCGACGAGAACGCCAAGTCGGCCCTGGTCGTGGCACTGCTCGAGGGAAAGTCCGATCCCGAGGCGATCCGGCTTGCCCGTCAGGCTGCCACCGCCCCGAGGGGCCGGCGCTTCAACCGGGTCCTTGAGAGCTATCTCGCCATCGCCGCCATCCGCCGCGAGCAGCTCACCGCGACCGTTACTGCCGCCGTCCCCCTGACTGGCGTTCAGCGCCAGCGCCTCGCAGGGGTTCTGGCCCGGATCTACGACCGGGCGGTCCAGATCAGTGTCGTGCTCGACCCCGCGGTCGTCGGCGGCATCCGGGTGCAGGTGGGCGACGAGGTCGTTGACGGCACGATCCTGCGCCGGCTCGAGGAAGCCGAACGAGCGCTGCTGATGTAGCCGGCTCGCCAACCAGAAACCGCACACCACGATGAACCCACGCAGACCACATACGACGCTTAGGTCCGAACTGAATTCGGGCCGCATACGAGGAGAGAGACACTGATGGCGGAGCTCACGATCCGTCCGGAGGAGATCCGGGACGCGCTGGACAACTTTGTTCAGTCTTACGAGCCCGGCGCGGCCTCGCGCGAAGAGGTCGGCCGAGTGATCGACGCCGGTGACGGCAT
>DASVKO010000038.1:0-12386 GCA_036385355.1 Dermatophilaceae bacterium | reverse complement strand
CCCCGACTTCGTCCGCACGCTCGACCCGCAGAAGCCCGCCCATCTGGCGATGCTCAACGCCTGCACGGTCCTGTTCCGCGGCGCCGGCTACACGGCGTTCGACGGGTCGTTGCCGGACACCAACCTCGTCCATGGCGCGCTCGCCATGCACTACGCCCACGCGACCGCGCCGCTGCGGCGCCTCGTGGACCGGTACTCCGGCGAGACGTGCCTGGCGCTGTCGAATGGTACGGACGTGCCGCAGTGGGTACGGGCCGAGCTGCCGGGCCTACCGGCTGTGATGGCCCAGTCGGATGCCCGAGCCAAGAAGTACGAGCGCGGCATCATCGACCTGCTCGAGGCGCTGGTGTTGTCGACCCGAATCGGAAGTGAGTTCACCGGGACGGTCATCGAGATCGATCGCGATGGCACCGACGGAGTCGTCGTGATCAAGGAGCTCGCCGTCGAGGCGCGCGTTACGGGCCAGGTACGACTCGGCGAAGAGGCGACCGTCACACTCGTCAGCGCCGACCCCGCCACCGGGAAGGTGACGTTCGAGATCGCCTGAGGCGAGTCTCAGCTGAGCTGGGCGATGTCCTCGCGGACGGCGTCCACCACTGTCTGACCGCCGAGCATGGCGGCGCCCATGACGAGCGCCTGGTTCGCAGTCATGCCCTTGGCCATCCCGATCATGGGGTTCTTCGTGATGCCCGGGGCGTGGTTCTCGAGGATCGCCACCACCTCGGGGTCGTCGAGCATCGTGCCGAGCATCGTCTTGTCCGGGTCGTAGCGCATGGCAGCACGGTACCGCTGAGATGGGAACGAGCCGGCCTGTAAGCCGGATTCTGCGCTGCGCCTTGTGAGCGGAGAATCGGGCACGTTGGCCTTGTTGGCAAAGGCGGGCTGACTAGGGGTTTTCCGGTTGGGGTGGTTGGGGGGCCTTGGGGCCCGCTGGAGATTCTGCGGACTCCCTCCGGACTCCCAGCCCTATCTCACGTTGGAAACCAGGATCGCACTGAAGGCCTCAGCATGCCCGGTTCGCCAAGGTCAAAGACCGGGTTAGGGCCGACACGGGACACGCTCCCCGTCGCCGTGGCTTCGCCGCCCATCGGCCGGCGGCCTGCGCGGTATCGACGTCCAGCAAAGGCGGCGCAGTCTGATTTCCGCCTCGACTTTCATGGCTGAGCCGTTGGCCGATCGGATGTGGGCGACGTGTTCTTGAGCGCCTGCTCTCCTGAGTCAGGGACTGGCTACTTCAGTTCGGGCACGAGCGGCTCGGCGTACTGGCGGGGACCCGGCTGGTGTTGACCAGGTGCTCGGCCTCAAGCCTTACTCGCCCCTCAAAGTCGCCGGTCCAATCCTCATCCGACTCCCCACCGTCGACGAGGAGCTCGATACCCCAGCCCGTCCACTCAACGCCCTGGCAGATGGCTGCCTGCAGCCGTTGAGCCTGCCGGTGCAGATGACGCCGCCAGGTCCCGGAGAATCCAGTCAGGGCGCCACGGGTACCGGTCTGCATCCGACGCTCGTACGCATCCAGGATCGCTGCCTTCCCTGCCTTGGTCAGCAGGACACCCGACCGGCCCGGCTCCGCTCGGCCGTGGTCCGCCGTGAGACGACCCTGCCGGGCCGCCTCGATGACGATCTGGTCCACGATCAGCGGCCGGAACTCCCCCATCAGGTCCAGCGCGAGGCTAGGGCGGTCCTCATCGTCAGTATGCAAAACGCCGATCGTCGGCTCGAGCCCCGCCGCGCAGACCGCCGTGACGCACTCGCCGAGCAGAACGGTCTAGAGGAAGGACAGGGCGGAGTTCGCCACGTCCATGGGTGGCTGCCGCGACCGGAGGGAGAACTGCAGGTCGTCCGGCATGAGCCGACCCAATGCGGGGAAGTACGCGGCCGCGGCCGCGCCCTCAAGACACATCACCTCTTGTGGCGTGCGACAGTCACCGAGCATTCTCAACGTCCCGTTCATGGTGGCGATAGCGCGCTGGAGGTCGCCGACGTGGCCTCGGCGGCCGAACCGCTGGAGGACCACGACCTGCTTGCGGACCTTCGCCTCGACGATGCCACCGCCGAGCATGGTTGCCTCAGGGGACTCGCTGAACCGGATCTGCCTCCGCAGGCGATCTGCGCGTGGACGCGAGGCGGCGAGTTCCTGACCGACATGCTGGGGCTGGTGATCGCCGTCAACGCCGGGCAGGTGCTGCTGCTGGGACTGTTCGCCTACCTGGCCGCGGGTGCCACGACCCGAGCTGCTCACCCCTGAGCCCGGGGACGCCGGAACACGGGCACGTCGGCACTCGACACCTCGGGCGCGTAGCGGTAGCCGCCCGCGTCGAACCCGGTGATCGCCCGCGCCGTGCGCACCCGGTTGAGCCGAGCCAGGCCGCCATCTCTCCCCGGGCGCGCTTGGCGCTGAAGGAGATCACCCGGTAGTCGCTGCGGGCGTCCTGGTCTTCGAACCGCGGCGAGACGACCCGGACGCCGAGCGCGCCGGCATCGACCGCCGAGAAGTACTCCTGCGATGCCAGGTTGATCACCACCTCGGACCCCGGGGACTTGGCGAGGTCCGCGCGCAGCAGGTCGGTGATCCGGCAGCCCCACCACTCGTAGAGGTTGCGGCCCCGCTCGGTGCGCAGCGGGATGCCTATCTCGAGCCGGTAGGGCTGGATGAGATCGAGCGGACGCAGCAGCCCGTAGAGCCCGGACAGGATCCGCAGGGTCTTGTTCGCATCGGTGTAGTCGCGCTCACCGAACCGGTCGCGCACGGCCATGCCCTGGTAGACGTCTCCGGCGAACATCAGCAGCGCCGGCCGGGCGTTGCGCGGCGTGAACGGTACGTCGAAGTCGCGGTAGCGCTGCGCGTTGAGGTGGGCGAGGTCGTCGGAGATGCCCATGAGCGAGGCGAGCTCGTCGGGCGACCTGGTGATCAGGACGTCGATGAGCCGGCGGCTCTCGTCGAGCAGGCGGGGTTCGGTGTGCTTGCGGGTGGGGGGCCGCGACGTGAGGTCGAGCGTCTTGGCGGGTGACAGCAGGGCCAGCATGCCCCGACCTTAACCGGGACGCCGACACGTCCCACCCGTCAGGCCGAATCGCGGATGACGAGCTCGCAGCCCCGCGTGATGACGCCCTGGTCGAGGGCCTCGTCGCCCTCGATCGCGGCGAGCAGGCGGGTGCCGGCTTCCCGCCCGAGCGACTCGAGGTGCGGGTCGACCGTCGTGAGCAGCGGCCGGGCCCCCTGGACCATGACCTCCCAGTTGTCAAAGCCGACCACCGCGATGTCGCCGGGAACCTGCACCTCCAGCTCGCGGAGCCCGTCGAGCACGCCCCGGGCGATCTGGTCGCTCCCGCAGACGATCCCGTCGACCGGGTGGCCACTGTGGACGACGATCGTCGCCGCGGAGCGTCCCCAGACCTCGCTCCACTGGCCGTACAGGGCGAGATCGGGATCGAGCCCGAGCCCCTGGGCGGCGAGGGCCCGCTCGACGCCGGCCAGCCGCAATCGGCTGGCGAGGTGGCGTTCGGGACCTCCGATGTAGGCGAGGTGGCGGCGTCCGGTGGACAGGAGATGGTGGGCGGCGAGTTCGGCGCCCTGCGGGTCGTCATAGGTGAGCGATAGGTCGGCGGGGTCGAGTGACTCACTGAGCACGTAGATGACCGGCACGGGCAACTTGCCGAGCGACGGACGCGGGTCGCGGCGGCGTCCGGTGACGACCAGCCCGTCGACCTGGCGGTTGATGAGCCGCTCGAGCAACTGGTACTCGCGGACCGGGTCCGCGCGACCATCACACATCATGGTGCTGACCCGGCCGGCTGCCAGGCTGTCCTCGATGCCCAGCATCACCGGGATGGTGAACCGGCCGAAGCTGTCGGAGGTGATGACGCCGACGGTGAAGGTGCGACCGCTCGCCAGGCTGCGAGCCGAGTGGTTGGGCTGGAAATCCAACGCCGCTGCGGCCTCCTGCACCCGGGCCCGGGTATCGGAGCTGAGCTGCCCCACACCGTTGAGTGCCTTGGACACCGTACCTGGAGAGACGCCCGCCAGTTTGGCGACGTCCCTGACGGTGGCGGCCCTCTTGGACTCCGTCATCCGACCGACCACCTTCCGCATCGCGTTTCGGAAACGATCTTAATTGGCAGGAACTATTGCACGACTGTGACCGGTCACACTACGCTGCCAGCGAACGGAAATCGGTTGCGCTTGTTTCCGTTCCCCATGCGGCCAACCCGCTTCCGGGGCACGACACGGCCGTCAAATCCCCAGAAAGGAACCCCTCGATGATTTCACGACCCATCCGATTCGTCGCAGTCGCAGCAGCCCTCGGCCTGCTGGCTGCGGGATGCTCGTCGAACAGCGGTGGCAGCACCACCACGAGCGCCGGAACCCCCACCGGCACCATCTCCGTGTGGGCCCGCGATGCCGAGAAGGACTTCATGGGCAAGCTGGTCGAGCAGTACAACAGCACCCACCAGGTGCAGGCCCAGCTGACCATCATCCCCAGCGCCAACTTCGTCCAGAAGCTCGGCACCGCCGCCGCGGCTGGCAACGGCCCCGACGTGACGTCGCTCGACCTCGTGTTCGCCCCCTACTTCGCCTCCACCGGAGTGCTCGAGGACATCAGCGACGTCTACAACGCCCTGCCCTACAAGGATCAGCTCGTTCCGGGCCACGTCGCCCAGTCGACGTGGGACGGCAAGACCTACGCGCTCCCGTTCACCGGTGACGCCTCGGTGCTCTTCTACAACAAGGACCTGTTCCAGAAGGCCGGCCTCGACCCGAACAAGCCCCCGACAACGTGGGCCGAGATCCGGGCCGACGCGAAGAAGATCACCGCGATCGGCAGCGGCACCTACGGCTTCACCTTCGCCGGCGCCTGCGGCGGCTGCAACGTGTTCGAGTTCACCCCCTACATCTGGGGCAGCGGCGGCCAGGTGCTGTCGAAGGACGGCAAGAAGGCCATGCTCGACTCCCCGCAGGTGACCGACGCGCTGCAGTTCTACCGGGACATGCAGACCGACGGCTCGATCCCCTCGGCCGCCGAGACCGACAGCGGCAACCAGCAGGTCCCGCTGTTCACCTCCGGCAAGGTCGGCATGACCGCGCTCGGTGCGTTCGCCATCCCGAGCTTCGACTCGGCCAAGCTGAACTACGCCGCCGCCCCCCTGCCGGGCAAGGACAGCGGGACGGCGTCCTTCGCCGGTGGTGACGTGATCAGCGTCATCAACGGCACGAAGAACCGGGCCGGAGCCGTCGACTTCGTCAAGTGGGCGACCGACACCCAGGCCCAGACGTGGCTCGCCAAGAACGGCAGCGCCCCGATCCGCAAGGATCTTCTCGATTCGGTCTACGCGACGCAGGGCCAGCCCTACGCCATGGTCGCCAAGGGCCTCGAGATGGGGCAGGTTCCCTTCAGCGTCGTGGAGAACGCCATCTTCAACGACAACAACGGCCCGTGGGTGAAGATGATCCACGACTCCGTGTTCACCGGGAACATCCAAGCCGCCCAGGCGATCGCTCAGTCGGCCGCTCAGAAGCTCATCGATCAAGCCTGATGAGTACCCACACCGCCAGCCTGAACCAGAGCCGCCAGGTCTCGGGGCGCAGGAGGAGCCGCACGTTCGGCCTGAACCGGAGGCGCCAGATCCTGGGAGCGTTGTTCACCCTGCCGACGGCAGCGATGATCACGATCTTCTTCCTCGTACCCCTGGGCATGACCTTCTGGATGTCGTTCTACCGGTGGCCGCTGCTCGGCCAGCACAAGTGGATCGGACTCGAGAACTACTCTGCGGCACTCAACGACCCGAACTTCATCCAGGCGTTGAAGTTCACCCTCGAGTACACAGTGATCATCACCCCGATCCTTCTGGTGCTCGGGTTCGGGCTGGCGGCGCTCGTCCAACGGGGGGATACGCCGTCGCGGTTCTTCCAGTCCGTCTACTTCATGCCGGTGGCCATCGGTCTCGCCTCGGCGAGCTTCCTGTGGCTGTTCATGGCTCAGTCGCAGATCGGCCCGCTGTGGGAGCTGATGCACTGGCTGGGAATGATCGGATCCAAGAGCAACCTGTTCGCCGGTCACTGGTCGTCGCTCATGGTTGTCAACGCCATGGTGGCTTGGAAGGTGGTGGGCCTGCAGATGCTGCTGCTGCTGTCGGGCCTGCAGTCCATCCCCGTCGAGGTGATCGAGGCCGCACGCGTCGACGGGGCGTCGGGGTGGCAACGGTTGTGGCACATTACGGTGCCGTTGCTGCGTCCGACCCTCGCCCTCGTGCTGGTCTTCTCGGTGGCCGGCTCGCTGCTCGCGTTCGACCAGTTCTACATCATGACCTCGGGTGGTCCGTCCAACTCGACCATCAGCGTGGTCTATTCGATCTATCGCTACTCCTTCATCCAGTTCAAGCTCGGCTACGGTGCCGCGCTGTCGGTGCTGCTGATGGTGATCCTGGCGATAGTCAGCGCCGTCCAAATGTTGCTGTTGCGCAACACCGATCACAATTGAGGACCCCTCCATGATCTCCGACATCCGACGAAGCCTTCCTCGGGCGGCCTGGTGGACGCTGAACGTGGCCCTCACGGTGCTGTTCCTGTCTCCTCTGGTCGTCATGCTGTCGATGGCGTTCAAGAGCAGCGGCGACCAGGGGCACATCCCGCCGACGCTGCTGCCGCAGCACCCCACCTGGGACAACTTCGTGAAGCTGACCAGCGTCCAGGGGCTGAACATCTTCCACAACCTGCTCAACAGCGTCATGGTCAGTGTGTCGGCCACGCTGCTGGTGGTGCTGTTCGCCAGCATGGCCGGCTACGGCATCGCCCGGACGAAGTTCCCCGGGGCGGGCATCGTGTTCTTTGTGGCCCTGGCCTCGTTCATGATCCCGTTCCAGGCCATCCTCACGCCGCTCTACATGCTGCTTAAGAACATGGGCCTCAACGACTCGCTCGTCGGGCTCACCCTCGTCTACGTCACCTTCAACCTGCCGTTCGCGCTGTTCATTATGCGCAACGCGTTCGCGTCGGTGCCGCAGGCACTCGAGGAGGCCGCCCGGATCGACGGGTGCGGCACCATCCGCGCGATCGTGCAGATCATGCTGCCGATCGTGAAGCCGGGCCTCATCACCGCCAGCCTGATGACCTTCTTCAACACCTGGAACGAGTTCTTCGCGGCCCTCATCCTGGTGACCTCGCAGGAGAAGTTCACCCTGCCGGTCACCCTGACCATGGTCGCTAGCGGCTCGTTCGGGCAGATCGACTGGGGCTCGCTCCAGGCCGGCGTCGCCCTGACGATCATCCCCTGCATCGTCGTCTATCTCCTCCTCCAGCGCTACTACGTGAGCGGCATGCTCAGCGGCGCCCTCAAGTGAAAGGAACTCCCTGATGACCACAGATACGAGCCATTCCCGCGCCGCGCCGGATCCGACCGGGTTCGGGCCGGTCAGGTTCACCGAGTCCAGCCGCACGACGCTGCGTCCCGGCCGCGGCACCATCACCGCAGGGCTGTGGCACGAGCGCCGCCGCGTCAATCGCACGGTGAGCGTCCCGGCCGGGTGGGACCGGCTGCACGAGGCCGGCAACTTCCACAACCTCGAACTCGCCGCCGGCCGCTCCGAGGGCGACTACACCAACGATCTCCCCTTCCTCGACAGCGATGTCTACAAGTGGCTCGAGGGCATCGCGTGGGTGTTCGCCGATCCTGAACTGGACGCCGATCTGCGCGCCAAGCTGGGGCACATGGTCGACGAGACCGTCGACCTGCTCGAGGCCACCCAGCAGGACGACGGCTACCTCGACTCCAACTTCCAGGTGCGCACCCCCGGCGAGCGGTTCGTGCACCTCGACTGGGGCCACGAGCTCTACTGCGCCGGCCACCTGATCCAGGCCGCGGTGGCGATGCACCGCACTACCGCCGACGAGCGGCTGCTCGGCATCGCCCGCCGCTTCGCCGACCTCATCGTCGCCTCGTTCCCCGACGGGAGGAACGAGGGGTTCGACGGGCACCCCGAGATCGAGACCGCGCTCGTCGAACTCGGCCGGGAGACCGGGGAGCCGTCGTACCTGGACTCTGCCCGGCTGTTCCTCGAGCGGCGCGGCCAGCGCACCATGCCCGGCCGCTTCGGCTACGCCTACTGGCAGGACCACGCGCCGATCCGCGAGGCCGACAGCGTCGAGGGCCACTCGGTGCGCCAGCTCTACCTGCTGGCCGGTGTCGCCGACCTGTACGCCGAGACCGGGGACGCCTCGTGGCTCGAGGCCGGTGAGCGGCTGTGGCACGAGATGGCCGCCCGCAAGACCTACATCACCGGCGGCATCGGCTCGCACCACGCCGACGAGGCGTTCGGCGACCCCTACGAGCTGCCGAGCGAGCGGAGCTACTGCGAGACCTGCGCCTCGATCGCATCGGTGATGTTCAGCTGGCGGATGCTGCTCGCCACCGGCGAGGCCAAGTACGCCGACCTCATGGAGCGCACCCTGTACAACGGCTTCCTCGCCGGCATCTCGCTCGACGGCCAGAAGTACATCTACGCGAACCCGCTGCAGGTGCGTGAGGGCCACCTCGACACCGGCACCGACCACGACTACCAGCGGGTGCCGTGGTTCCACTGCGCCTGCTGCCCGCCCAACGTGATGCGGCTGCTCGGCTCGCTCGACCACTACCTCGCGGCGTCCCGCGGCAACGAGCTGGTCGTGCACCAGTACGCCACCGGGACGGTGTCCGGCGCGCTGGACGCCGGCTATGTGGGCCTCGACGTGGTCACCGACTACCCCTGGGAGGTGACCATCGGGTTCACGGTCACCGCCACGCCGGCGGCGTCCTGGACGCTGACCCTGCGGGTGCCGCACTGGGCCGAGGGTGCGACCGCCGAGGTCAACGGCGCCGACTCCGGAGCATCGGTTGAGGACGGCTGGCTGCGGATCACCCGCACTTGGGCCCCCGGTGACACGGTGAACCTCACTCTGCCCATGGATCCGCGCTTCTCGCAGGCCGATCCGCGGGCGGACGCCCTGCGCGGCAGCCAGGCGCTCGAGCGGGGCCCGCTCGTCTACTGCCTTGAAGCGACCGACAACCAGGGCGTCCGGTTCGACGACGTGGTCGTCGACACCAGCGCACCGGTGTCGCAGTCGTCGGCGTCCGGGCTCGACCAGATCGTCGCGCTGACCGCACGGGCATCGATCCGCCGACACCAGCAGGCCGGATGGTGGCCCTATGGCCGGCGCGACGAGGCGGCCGGGGAGTCGTCCGTCGAGGTGACCGCGGTGCCCTACTACGCCTGGGGCAACCGGGAACTCGGCGCGATGCGTGTCTGGCTGCCCACCGCATGACCTCCGACCAGTGACGAGCCACCCCCGCTCCTTCGCCGATGTGATGGAGTGGCCCTCTCTGTCAGGCTGAGGTGAGACACCCCGCGTCTTGTGGGGTGGCCTGGAATGAGGGCGGGGATCGGATGTAATCATGTTGAATCCACAAGCCCTGGGAACCATCGGTTTCTGATGGTGTTGATCCGGCTCCGAAGCCGACGACAGGGGGCCACACTGTCCCCTGAAGAGGTATCTATAGAGGATATTCGGCAGACCGTGCTTGCACATATCGCAGAGTACCTGGCCGACCCGTTGGCACTGTCTCGTGAAAAGGGAATCAGAAGGGTGTCTGAATTCTCACGAACCTCGCCGCGTTACAGGCCACTGGTAGCGAGGTTCGAATCCGCTGGACTATCTGCAGAGTCTCAGGTTCCACGACGCGATGGTGGTGGACTGCGGGTTCGATGGGGCAGCGTGTCGTGATTGGCGTTTATGGGGTACTGCTGTGACGGGGTGCAGTTTCAGGCGAGCCGACTTGCGGGGGGCCGCGGTTGGCACTTGGCATCAGGGTCGTCGTAATGAGTGGCGCCGATTTGATTTTGGCGGGTCTGACTTCCGGGTGATCGTGGCTCAAGCTGCATTGTTTGAGGACTGCGAATTCGTGGCTGCCAAGCTGGACAAGGTCCAGTTCGAACAGTGTGCGATGGTGCGCTGCCACTTTGCGGGGATCTGGTTGAGGTCGTCTTCGATGAGCGCGAGTTGCCCGGCAGGGCTGCACCCGCAACCTTTGGAAGATGTCGACTTCGCCGACGCGCTCTTCGACATGGTCGAGTTCATGGGCTGCAAACTCGATCAGGTGATCATCCCGGCGGACTCGGATGTTCGCGTGATCAAGAACTATCGCTGCGTCGTGGAGCATGCCTTGGCCATGATCAACGGCGACGACTCGCTGGTAGCCCGCATGTTGCGCGGCGAGTTCGAGAACACACTGCGGGGGATGCGCGGGCAGGAGGAGGACACATTGTTCAACCAGCGCGACTACCAGGTGTCCCAGGAGTTTGCGGAGTTGGCGACCATCGTCATTGGTCGAGCGCAGGCTGAATGCTGTTCTTGATCTGAGGTGGGGCGCCTCAGCCTGCTCGAAGCGTTCCGGGCCGCAGGGCAACCCCGACCAGCGCCCTACCCATTGACAGCCTCTGAACGGGCAATGCACCAAGTGACAGCCGTTAGGCGACACGGGCGACAGGATTCGAATCTGCGGCAAGTGAGGCGCGATCCTGCTCTCACAAGGAGTTTCGTACCCGCATCATCGTCCGCTCGGCCGAAGTGGGACCTCTCTGGGGCAAAGTCGAGGGCGGCAGATCCTGCTGCTATCTGGGCCCTTCTCATGCGGACGAGGACGACCCCTCCGGTCTTAAGGCCGCCGGTGTCCCCGCGAGACGCTCATTGACGGGCGACCTGGAGGTCGGCACTGGTCCCGGTTGGATCACAAGTCGGCCGAAGAGACCCTGAACACCTACTCGCACCTGTGGCCGGACTCCGACGACCGCACGCGGGATGCCATCGATGCGGTTCTGCGAGCCGAGTCCGAACGAGAATCGCTGATTCTGCGGACTCCCAAGCGAACTCAGACCCAAGAAAGGCACCATCTGGCCTAGTCAGAGCAGGTTCAGGGGACGAGTCGGCCTATAAGCCGGATTGTGCGCTGTGCCTTGTGAGCGGAGAGTCGGGCACGTTGGCCTTGTCGGCAAAGACCGGCTGACTAGGGGGTTTCTCGGTTGGGGTGGTTGGGGGTCTTGAGGCCCCCTGGAGATTCTGCGGACTCCCTCCGGACTCCCAGCCCAATCTCACGTTGGAAACCAGGATCGCACTGAAGGCCTCAGTATGCCCGCTTCGCCTAGGTCTAGGACCGGGTTAGGGCCGACGCGGGACACGCACCTGGTCGCCGTGGCTTCGCCGTCCATCGGCCGGCGCCTGCACAGATGGTTGTCGTGTTGCAGCGTGCTGCCTTGATCTTGATCTACTGCGTGAGCGTCGACACGGTTCTGCCTCGGGTGATCACGGGTGCGCTACCGGCGCCCGTCTCGGCCGGAGACTCATACGAGTTCGCGTCGCGGACCTTGACCGCATCGTCCGTCCTATCCCCGCGCTATGCCGCAAGCAGGCGCTCGGTCGACGGGAGACCACTGACGTCGCTGCGACGTGGGTTCAGCGCTGCACGGGGCTTCGAGTCCCCTTCTCCGGGAAGAACTGGTTCGCTGTCCGACAACCCCAGGTGCGGCTGCTGGCAAGCGGCGCTCTTGCTTCTCGGCCTTAACATCTCCGTCAGGGCAACTCGCCAGGAGGTCCGATCTCGCGAGTGCCCCGTTTCACCACCAGCGAGTCGCCCTCTTCCTGAAACAGTTCGTCGGTCGTGTACGCCACCTGGGCACGGGCGACGACGTCCTGGGCACGGTCGAGCCAAATCGCGGACGTGTAGAAGCTCCTTGGCCACCTTCCGGTCCATCAGAGCAACACCGCCTCGGCCCCGGCTATCGTCGTCGATCCCGGGCTTGAGTCCGCCGTACGTGACGAGGTCGACCGGTCGCCCGAGAATCTCTTGGAAGATCTCGCGAAGCGCCACCAGCTCCTTGATGCCTGAGCCCTCAGGCGGGTCGACCAGGAGGTCGATGTCGGCGTCGGGCCGCGCAGTCCCGCGAGCCACCGAGCCGAACGCGGCGAGGCGACTGAACCGCTGGGAAACGGCGACGGCGACCAAGAGCGGAGCGGCTGCCTTCAAGAGTGTCTCCGGGTGAACGGCGGCGAGGTCCCGGGACGCCTTCAGTTGCTGGCTCACTGCTGGCTGGCTAACACCCAAGGCTGAGGCGATCTCGCGCTGGCTCGAGCCGGTGGCGACCAGAGCACGCAGCGCCAAGAGCCGCCGCAGGCGCGCAACGTCCTCCTGGGAACGCGCATCCCGATATAGGCCAGCCATTCCAGCCCGTCCTCGGGCCACGCGGAAGCGTTGAGGGGCGTCTGGGGAGGCTTGAAGGGATCGACCCGCCCACTGGCGGACCCCGTGGTGCGAACTGAGTCGCGTTGGCGGTTACCTTCGGGCGGGCCCCCGGGCAATGAT
>DASVKO010000037.1:0-11346 GCA_036385355.1 Dermatophilaceae bacterium | reverse complement strand
GCCGATCTCGGTCATCTCGTAGGAGCGCATGCCCTGGCCGGCCATCCAGTCCAGGGTCTGCGGCGGTGGCCAGTAGCCACGCAGCCCGATCTGCAGGAACCGGTCGCCGCGCAACGCCCCGGACTCGATGAGCCGGCGCATCGGCTGCCCATGGCCCCACAGGGAGCCGAACTCGATGTCACCCGTGTCCGCGTGCGCATCGAAGTGAAGCATGGAGACCCGGCCGTGCCCCAGCACGTTGGCCACGCCCTTGGCGTCGGGAAACGCGATGGAGTGGTCGCCGCCGAGGATGACGGGTATGGCGCCCGCCCGGGTGACCTTCTCGACTGCGGACTCAAGGGCGGGAAGGGCCTTCTCGATGTCTCCGGAGTACATCTCGACGTCTCCGGCGTCGACCACGTGGAGGTCCACCAGCCCATCTGTGCGAAGGGCGAGACTGGGGCGGGAACCGTCGTGCGGCAGGTAGTCCGTCATCCGGATCGCCATCGGGCCGAAGCGGGCGCCCGGGCGGTGGGAGGTGCCGCCGTCGAAAGGCGCACCGAGGATGACGACGTCGGCTCCCGCATACGTCTGCGGGTCGTCCAGGTCAGCACGCGGGACGCCCAGGAAGGTGATGTCGGGTCCGAACTGCGGGCCGTAGCGAGTCATGACGTGGTCCTCATCGCAGTCGTCCTCATCGCAGTCGCCCTCATCGCGGTCGCCCTCATCGCAGATCCCGCCGGACTGTGCCTCGTCGTAGAGTGGTCCTCATGCCGGTGATCCTAGTTACGGACGGGGACGCGTCAGGAGTCAAAGCCGAGACCGAGCCTGTCCAGGATCCGAAGCCACAGGTCGCGCCGCCCGCCCTGGGCGTCGGCGCGGGCGATGCTGCGCCGGGTCATCTGGATGCCCAGCCAGCGCACCGGCTCCGGTGGCCACGGCATCGGCGCACGGCGGACCATCTCCAGCCGGGTGCGCTCGTTGTCCCGGCCGGCCAGCAGGTCCAGACAGACCTGGGCCCCGAACCGGGACGCGCCGACCCCCAGGCCGGTGTATCCCAGGACCGAGGCGACCCTGCCGCCGAACCCGCGGTGCCACGAGGCGCTGAACCGGGTCGAGGTGTCGATGGCCCCTCCCCAGGTGTGCGTGATCCGCACCCCCCGCAGGCCGGGAAAGGTCTCGAGCATGTGGCGGTACAGCATCTGCTCGGTCTCGGGCCGGCGCTGACGCCGCGCGGACAGGTCCGAACCGTAGTAGTACAACGCGTCATAGCCGCCGAAGATGAGCCGGTTGTCGCTGGTCAGGCGGTAGTAGTGGAACTGGTTGCCGGCATCACCGACGCCCTGTCTGCCCTCCCATCCCAGGGCCTCACGCTGGCCGCGGCTCAACGGCTCGGTGGCGATCATGTGGTCCCAGACGGGAACGACGTAGGCGCGGGCCCGGCGCAGCGGCGACCGGAAGACGTTCGTGGCCAGAACCACCTGCCTGGCACGTACCGTGCCGGTTGCCGTGGTCAACGCGACCCGCTCTCCGGCCGAACGCATCGTCAGCACCCTGGTGTTCTCGTGGATCCGTCCGCCGGCACCTTCGACGGCGTCTGCCAGACCCCAGGCAAGCCGGGCAGGGTTGACCATAGCCACCCCGCGGCGGTCCAGCAGCCCGCCCAGGTAGGTCGGTGAGCTGACCAGCGCACGGGTCTGCCCTGCACTGAGCAGCTCGGACTCCTCCCCCAGCTCGTGCAGGGTCTCGTGAAGGCTGCGCAGATCCTCCACCTGCCAGGGCTCGACGGCCACGTCGAGCTCTCCGGTGCGCTCGAAGTCACAGTCGATGCCGCGCTCACGGATGGTCGTCTCGATCGCGTCGAGGTTGGCCGCGCCCAGGCGCTGCAGCAACGGCATCTCGTCCGGCCAGCGGGCCAGTCCGTTGCCCACCCCGTGGGTCAGGCTGGACGAGCAGAACCCGCCGTTGCGCCCGGTGGCGGCCCAGGCCAGCCGCGCGCCCTCGAGCACGACGACATCACGCCCCGGATCCTCTTCCAGTGCGAGCAGCGCCGCCCACAGACCCGTGAACCCGCCGCCTACGACCGCGAGGTCGACGTCGCGGTCGTCCCTGAGGGCAGCCCGCGGCTGCGGCCGACGGGGGTCGTCGGACCACAGCGGGGTGGAGGACGCGTCCTCGAGGGCGGCTTCGGCCTGACGTTGCGACAGCGTCGACATCAGAGGCTCTCTCCACAGCGTGCGGACAGCACGGTCAGGCAGCCACCCTGTTGCGTCGGTTGCTGATCAGCTGGCCGGAGGCGACCAGGATCAGGGCAGCCATGAACATCACCGTGCCGATGACGTTGATCTGAACCGGCGTTCCGCGTTGGGCCGCTCCCCAGACGAACATCGGGAAGGTCACCGAGCTCGGGCTCGCGTTGAAGTTCGTGATGATGTAGTCGTCGAACGACAGGGAGAACGCCAGCAGGGCGCCGGCCGCGATACCCGGAGCCACCAGCGGCAGCGTCACCCGTACGAAGGTCTGGAACGGGTTGGCGAACAGGTCCGCCGCAGCCTGCTCCAGACGGGGGTCGAGCGACGCGATCCGGGCCTTGACGGAGACCACGACGAAGGACATGCAGAACAGGATGTGGGCGATCAGGATGGTGGGGGTGCCGGGCGCGACTCCCATCGCGATGAACAGGGTCAGCAGGCTGGAGCCCATCACGACCTCGGGGGTGGCCATGGGCAGGAAGATGAGCAGGTTCGTCGACGAGCGGCCCCAGAAGCGGTGCCGGCTGATGGCGAACGCGATCATCGTCCCCAGGATGGTCGCCACCACGGTGGCGATGAACCCGATCCGCAGGCTCAGGCCGAGCGAGTCACAGATGCCGGGCGCCCCGCACGGGTTGGTCCAGGCGGCGGTGGAGAACTGCTGCCACTGGTAGTTGTAGTTCCCTGCCGGCTTGTTGAACGAGAACACCATGACGACGAGGTTGGGGAGCAACATGTAGGACAGGACGAGCAGCCCCGCGATACCGACGACGTGAGCACGTATCCAGCGCATCAGACCAGCTCCTCGGTGCCGGCACGCCGGACATAGACGGCCACGATGACCGTGATGATCAACATCAGCACGAACGACAGGGCCGCTGCCACCGCGTAGTCCTGGACTCGCAGGAACTCCGAGTCGATGACCTGCCCGATCATGACCGTCTGGGTGTTCCCGAGCAGCCGGGCGTTGATGAAGTCACCCGCCGCCGGGATGAAGGTCAGCAGGGTGCCACCCACGACACCCGGCAGGGACAGCGGCCAGGTGACCTTCCAGAACGTCTGCGCCGGATTGGCATAGAGGTCACCGGCGGCCTCGATGAGGCTGTGGTCGAGGCGCTCGAGGCTGGCATAGAGCGGGAGGATCATAAAAGGAAGGAAGTTGTAGGTCAGGCCGGCAATGACCGCGAACGGCGAGTTCATCAGCGAGTCGTTGCTGGTCAGGTGCACAAGCTGCAACAGGTCGGTGAAATGAACGGCCCGGGCAAGAGCAACCACCGGTCCGTTGTCAGAGAGGATCGTCTGCCAGGCGAGGGTGCGGATCAGGAAGCTGGTGAAGAAGGGCGCGATCACCAGCACCAGCAGGATGTTCTTCCACCTGCCTGACTTCTGTGCCATGAAGTACGCCAGCGGGTAGGCGAGCAGCAGGGCGAACACTGTGGCCGTACCGGCGAACACGAGAGATCGGACGAAGTGCGGCCAGAACTCGGACAGCGCGTCGACGTACGTCTGGAAGTGCCAGGTCATCACGTAGCCGGTCTCCACGCTCCCGGTCTGCAGAGACTGGGAGGCCAGCGAGAGCATCGGCACGACGAAGAACACCACGAGCCAGGCCATGCCCGGCAGGAGGAGCAGGTATGGCGTGTAGTTGCGTCTGGCCCGCCGTGGCAGCCGCGCGGTGACGGGTCCCTCGACGAGCTGCCCGACCACTAGATGGCTCCGCTGTCGTCTGCCTGATCCTGCGCACCGGCGTGGGCGTCCTGGCTGGCGTTCAGGGCAAAGCCGTGCTCGGGCGCCCAGCCGAGGGTGACCTGAGCTCCCCTGGCAGCAGGCCGGGTTCCGTCGTTCTGCTGCACGACCATGATCTCCTGGCCCCACGGCAGGTGAACCAGGTAGTTGGTGGCCAGTCCGGTGAACGAGGCATCGGTGACAACTCCGGTGAGCCGGTTGTGAGCGCCACCGTCCCCCTCGGTGCCGACGGGAGGGTCCACCAGCCGTAGCTTCTCGGGGCGCACCCCGAGCCACAGCTCCGACGTGGTCGGCTTCAGACGATCCACCGGCAGGCGCAGGGTCACACCATGAACATCAAGCTCGGCGGTGGTCGTCGTGCGGCCCTTCACGGTCGCCTTCAACAGGTTCGACTGCCCCAGGAAGTTGGCCACGAACGTCGACGTGGGGCGTTCGTAGAGCGTTGCGGGGTCAGCGACCTGCTCGAGCTTCCCGGCGTTCATGACCGCGATGGTGTCGGCCATGGTCATGGCCTCCTCCTGGTCGTGGGTCACGTGGACGAACGTCAGCCCGACCTCGGACTGGATCTGCTTGAGCTCGATCTGCATCTGCCTGCGCAGCTTGAGGTCGAGGGCGCCCAGCGGCTCGTCGAGCAGCAGCACGTCAGGGCGGTTGACGATGGCCCGGGCCAGCGCCACCCGCTGTTGCATGCCGCCGGACAGCTGGCCCGGCTTCTTCGTGGCGATGTGGGCAAGCTGGACCAGCTCGAGCGCCTCCATGGCCCTCTTCTTGTGGTCCGAGACCTTGCGGCGACGCAGTCCGAAGGCGACGTTGTCCAGGATGCTGAGATGAGGGAACAAAGCGTAGCTCTGGAACACCGTGTTGACGTTGCGCTGGTAGGCCTTGGTATCGGTGATGTCCTTGTTGCCGATCCAGATCTGGCCGATGGTCGGCTGGTCCAGCCCGGCCACCATCCTCAGGGTGGTGGTCTTCCCACACCCCGAAGGGCCGAGCAGGGCGAAGAACGAGCCACGCGGGATGACCAGGTCGAGCTGGTCGACCGCGGTGAAGGTCTCGAACGTCTTCGTGACCCCTGTCAGCTTCAGGTCACCGGAGGTCTTTTCGGTCACTTACCACTCACCCCGTCACGATCTGCTCGAACTTGCGGTTGTACAAGGTCTCCTCGGCGGCGGTCAGGCCGCGGAAGATGTGCGAACGGGACAGGGTCTGCGCCGCGGGCAGGATCAGCTCGTTCGCGGCGACGGCGGGATCGGACTTCAGCAGCACCGCCTTCGTCCCCTTGACCGGCGAGACGTAGTTGACGTAGTCGACGACCTTTGCCATGACCGCCGGGTCGTAGTAGTAGTTGATCAGCGTCTCGGCGTTCTTCTTGTGCTTGGCCAGGTTGGGGATCACGAGGTTGTCCGACCAGATCATGAAGCCCTTCTGCGGCAGGGCGAAGCCGAGGCTGGGATTGTCCGCCTTGAGCTGCACGATGTCACCGGACCACGCCACGCAGGCCGCAGTGTCGCCGGAGGCCAGGGGCTTGGTGTAGTCGTTGCCGGTGAAACTCTTGATCTGCCCGGAGTCCTTGGCCTTCTGGATCTCGGCGCACGCGGCGTCGAAGTCCGCGGTGGTGAAGGCTGCGGGGTCCTTGCCCAGGGCGAGCAGCACCAGCCCGATGGTGTCCGGCATCTCGGTGAGCAGGGTGACCTTGCCCTTGAGCTTGGGGTCGGTGAGCAGCTGGTCCATGGTCTCGATCTTCTTGCCACCGGTGGACTTGGGGTTCCAGGCGATTCCGGTCATCCCGCTCTGCCAGGGCAGCGAGTACAGCCGGCCCTTGTCGAAGGGGACGTTGAGCAGCGCGTCCTCGACGTTGCCGTGGTTGGGGATGTTGGCCAGGTCGAACTTCTGGACGTAGTTCAGCCGGATCATCCTGGCCGCCATCCAGTCGGTGCTGGCCCACATGTCCCGCCCGGTGTCCTGGCCGGCCTCGAGCAGGGGGCGCACCTTGGCGTAGAACTCGTTGTTGTCGTTGTAGTCCTCGGTGTAGTTGACCTTGATCCCGGTCTGCTTGGTGAAGGCGTCCAGGGTCGGGTGCTTCTTCGTCTTCTCGTCGACGTCCATGTATGACGGCCAGTTCGACCAGTTGACGAGCTTCTCGGTCGCGGACAGGTCGGTCGCGGCCTTGACCCGGTTCTTGGCCGTGGCACTCGCGGAGCCCTTGCCTGCCGACCCGCAGGCCGCGAGCCCGACGACGGCGGAGACCCCCGCCATACCGACCATTGCCGTACGTCGGGAGATCAGACCCCGGGCCCATGCCGCCTCGGATGCCGACGGAACCTGATTGCTCATGACAACTCCTCGTGTGCTGACTACTGCTGGATGTGCTGACACTGCTGGATGTGCTGACTGCAAACAACGTGTGTGCCGCTGGAAACGTCCTGCTGCCGGGAAAGGTGCCTAGCTGTCGATGTTGGCCATCACGTGCTTGATCCGGGTGTAGTCCTCGAAGCCGTACATGGACAGGTCCTTGCCATAGCCGCTGTGCTTGAAGCCGCCATGCGGCATCTCGGCCACGATGGGAATGTGGGTGTTGATCCACACGCAGCCGAAGTCCAGCTTGCGCGACATCCGCATGGCCCGGCCGAAGTCCCTGGTCCACACGCTGCTGGCCAGTCCGTAGTCGACCCCGTTCGCCCAGGCGAGCGCCTCGGCCTCGTCGGAGAACTTCTGCACGGTGATGACCGGTCCGAAGATCTCGCGCTGGATCGCCTCATCGTCCTGGCGCAGCCCGGACAGCACCGTCGGCTCGAAGAAGTAGCCGTCTCCGAGCCCGCTGACCCGGTTGCCCCCGGCGGAGATGGTGGCGTGGTCCGGCAGCCGGGACAGGAACCCCTCGACGTGATCGAGCTGGTTGGCGTTGTTGACCGGGCCGAAGGCAGCATCCGGGTCGTCGGGCAGTCCCACCTTGGCGTCACCGGAACGGGCGTACTGTGCCAGGGCCGCGACGAAGTCGTCGTAGATCCGCGGGCCGGCAATGACCCGGGTGGCCGCGGTGCAGTCCTGTCCGGCGTTGAAGTACCCGGCCGCCCCGATACCTTCTATCGCCGCTTCCAGGTCCGCGTCATCGAAGACGACGACGGGCGCCTTGCCACCGAGCTCGAGATGAACCCGCTTGAGGTCGTGGGAGGCGCTCTCGGCGACCTGCATGCCGGCCCGCACCGAGCCGGTGATCGAGACCATGGCCGGTGTCTTGTGCTGCACGACGGCCCGTCCCGTGTCACGGTCGCCGGTGACGACGTTGAGCGTGCCGGCGGGAAGGAACTCGGAGGCGATCTCCGCCAGGAAGAGCGTGGTCTCCGGCGTGGTGTCGCTCGGCTTGAGGACGACGGTGTTGCCGGCAGCCAGCGCCGGCGCGATCTTCCAGATCGCCATCATCATGGGGTAGTTCCACGGCGTGACCTGGCCGATCACGCCGATCGGCTCACGGCGGACCCAGGATGTGTGCCCCTTCATGTACTCGCCTGCCGCGCGCCCCTCCAGGACCCGGGCAGCGCCGGCGAAGAAGCGGATCTGGTCGACCATCGGCGGAACCTCTTCGCTGGCCGTCAGCGCATACGGCTTGCCGGTGTTCTCCGACTCGAGGTGAACGAAGTCGTCGGCACGGGCCTCCACCGCATCAGCGAACTTCAGCAGTGCCTGCTGACGCTCGCTGGGGGTGGTCTCACCCCAGACCTCGAAAGCCGCAGCCGCTGCGCCATACGCACGGTCCACCTCCGCAGCCGAGGACACCGGCGCGGTGGCAACCACCTGCGCGGTCACCGGGCTGACGATGTCAGAGGTTCCGTCGCCTTCGGGTTCGACGTACCCGCCGTTGACGAAGCTACGAAGAATGCGGGGGCTCGTCGTCACAAAAGACTCCTATGCGTACGGGTTTCTGTTGATGGCACTCTAGGCGCAATGCGGGCGTTTTCGATAGTGCTCACGGCAAATTGCCAGGGAATTGCTCGTCTTGTGACCCTATTGCAACGTTTTCCATCGTGCGGGTCTTGCCAAGCCGACCGAAAGGGGACACCATCGCAGGGTGAGCCCACGAAGTTCAGCCACCGGCAGAGGCAGTCTGGTCGACCGCAAGGCGCCCAGAGACCCCCGGCTCAACGGCGGCCTCGACGACGTGTCCAAGGCGATCATCGAGCTGCTTCAGGCCGACGGCCGCACCTCGTACGCGGCCATCGCCAAGAGCGTGGGCCTCTCCGATGCGGCCGTCCGGGTTCGCGTGCAGCGCCTGCTGGACAGCGAGGTCATGCAGATCGTCGCGGTCACCGACCCCCTGCAGCTCGGGTTCACCCGGCAGGCCATGGTCGGGATCCGGACCGAGGGCGATACCCGCCTGGTCGCCGACCTCCTGACCGAGATGTCCGAGGTGAACTACGTCGTCACCACGGCCGGCAGCTTCGACCTCATCATCGAAGTCGTCTGCGAGAACGACGAGGAGCTGCTCGACCTCGTGTCGCGGCGGATCCGCACGCTGCCGGGGGTGGGCTACACCGAGACGTTCGTCTATCTGAAACTCAACAAACAGCACTACAACTGGGGTACACGATGAGCACCGCCGCAACATCCGACAACACCACTGACCCGGGCCGCACCACCAGGACGGGCGCGGCCTATGCCGATGCCGCCCGCGATCACCTGTGGATGTCCTTCACCCGTGAGTCCACCTACGAGCCGAAGGAGTCCGGCGGCGCCGGCGGGTCGGTCCCCATCATCGTCAAGGGTGAGGGCGCCTACATCTGGGACGACCGGGGTCGCAAGTACATCGACGGGCTGGCCGGGCTGTTCACCGTGCAGGTCGGCCACGGCCGCGAGGAGCTGGCCGAGGCCGCCGCCAAACAGGCCCGCGAGCTGGCCTTCTTCCCGCTGTGGTCGTACGCGCACCCACGTGCCATCGAGCTGGCAGAACGTCTGGCGGCCGACGCCCCCGGTGACCTCAACCGGGTCTTCTTCACCACCGGCGGAGGCGAGGCGGTCGAGTCGGCCTGGAAGCTGGCCAAGCAGTTCTTCAAGCTCACCGGCAAGCCCGGCAAGTACAAGGTGATCAGCCGCAGCATCGCCTACCACGGCACCCCTCAGGGCGCCCTGTCCATCACCGGCATCCCCGATGCCAAGATTCCGTTCGAGCCACTGGTCCCCGGTGGCATCAAGGTTCCCAACACCAACCTGTATCGCGCGCCGGAGCACCTTCGCGAGGACCCCAAGGCGTTCGGCCGCTACGCCGCGGACCGCATCGCCGAGGCGATCGAGTTCGAGGGCCCGGACTCGGTCGCGGCGGTGTTCCTCGAACCAGTTCAGAACTCCGGCGGCTGCTTCCCGCCGCCGCCCGGGTACTTCGAGCGAGTCCGCGAGATCTGCGACGAGTACGACGTCCTGCTGGTCTCCGATGAGGTCATCTGCTCCTTCGGCCGCATCGGCAGCATGTTCGCCAGCACCGACTTCGGCTACCAGCCGGACATCATCACGGTCGCCAAGGGGATGACCTCGGGCTACTCCCCCATCGGCGCGATGATCGCCAGCGACCGCCTGTTCGAGCCCTTCCGGCATGGACAAGAGATGTTCGCGCACGGATACACCTTCGGCGGCCACCCCGTGTCGGCTGCCGTCGCGATGGCCAACCTGGACATCTTCGAGCGTGAGGGCCTCAACCAGCACGTGAAGGACAACGCCCCGGCGTTCCGGGCCACCCTGGAGAAGCTGCTCGACCTGCCCCTGGTCGGCGACGTCCGTGGCGAGGGCTACTTCTACGGGATCGAGCTGGTCAAGAACAAGACGACCCGGGAGACCTTCGACGAGGACGAGTGCGAACGCCTGCTGCGCGGGTTCCTGTCCAAGGCGTTGTTCGACGCCGGCCTCTACTGCCGGGCCGACGACCGCGGCGACCCGGTGATCCAGCTTGCACCGCCGCTGATCATCGGCCAGCCCGAGTTCGACGACATCGAGCAGCGCCTGCGCTCCGTCCTGACCGAGGCCGAGAACCACCTGTGAGATGCCGGCTGTAGGTGACAGGGCCTCGGGCCCGCTCTGGTGGGACGGCCTGCCCGCGGGCCCGACCCGGCCCGCTCTGACCCAGGACGAGCACGTCGACGTCGCGATCGTGGGCGCCGGCTTCACCGGGCTCTGGACCGCGTACTACCTGCTGCAGGCCGACCCCTCGCTGTCGGTACTGGTGCTCGAAGCCGAGCACGTCGGCTTCGGCGCCAGCGGGCGCAACGGCGGGTGGGTCTCTGCCCTGTATCCCGTGGGAGCGCGCGTCCTGGCTCGTGACCATGGCAGGCAGGCGACCGGAGATCAGTACGCAGCCCTGCGCGAGAGCGTCGACGAGGTCGGCGGGGTCGCTGCGGCGGAAGGTATCGAGTGCGGCTTCCACAAGGGCGGGACGCTGGTCGTCGCCACCAACCGCGCCCAAGCGACCCGGAGCCGCAGCGAGGTCGTCGAGTCCGAGTACTGGGGCACCGGGACGACCTGGCTCGATCCTGCGGCCGCCGCTGACCGGCTTGCCGTGACAGGGCTCCAGGGAGCCACCTTCAACCCGAACTGCGCCCGCATCCACCCGTTCCGGCTCGCGCTCGGACTCGCCCGGGCCGTTGAGGACAAGGGCGCCCGGATCCATGAGGCCACCCGGGTGGCCGACGTGGGCGACCGGACCCTGCGAACCGACGAGGGCATCGTCGTGCGGGCCCGCCACGTCATCCGGGCCACCGAGGCCTGGACTGCCCGGCTGCCCGGTCACCGGCGGACCGTGGCGCCCGTCTACTCCCTGGTGGTGGCCACCGCACCCCTGCCCCAGCCGGTCTGGGACGAGATCGGTCTGCGCGACGCCGAGACGTTCAGCGAGCATCGGCACGTCATCGTCTACGGACAGCGCTCGATGGACGACCGGCTCGTCTTCGGCGGTCGGGGTGCCCCCTATCACTTCGGCTCCGGTATCCAGGCCGGGTTCGATGTCGACGCACAGGTGTTCGCGACCCTCCGACAGAGCCTGACCCAGCTCATCCCGGCGACCGAGGGCGTCGATTTCACCCACGCCTGGGGCGGACCGCTTGGCATTGCCCGGGACTGGCACCCCGGCGTCGGGTACAACCCGGCCACCGGAGTCGGCTACGCCGGTGGCTACGTGGGGGACGGGGTGGCCCTGAGCAACCTGGCGGGCCGCACCCTGGCCGACCTGGTGACCGGCCGCGACACGGCCCTGACCCGCCTTCCGTGGGTCCAGCACCGCTCCAGGCGATGGGAACCCGAGCCCCTGCGCTGGCTCGGGGTGAACGCCGGACTGCAGCTCGCCACCCTCGCCGACCGTGAGGAACGGCTGACCGGGCGTCCGGCGCTGCTG
>DASVKO010000036.1:0-2537 GCA_036385355.1 Dermatophilaceae bacterium | reverse complement strand
CAGATCTCGCTGACGGGCGCAGATCCTGCTCAGGACCCGGGATCCTGCCCGGGCCGGGGAGTCAGCGTCGGGAAGAACTCGTCGCCGAGCTGGTCGAGGGCCTGTCGGGCGAAGATCTGCTGCTGGGTGACCGTCCGCTCGGAACGCCCGCGTCCCACGAAGCTCACGGCCCAGTGCAGCAGCGTGGTGAGCCGGTTCTTGAACCCGATCAGGTAGACGAGGTGAACCGCCAGCCACATCAGCCAGGCGGTGAACCCGCTGAGCCGGAGCCGGCCGACGCTGGCAACGGCACTGAAGCGCGAGATCGTCGCCATACTGCCCTTGTCGTGGTACTCGAAGGCCTGGCCCACCGGCTTGCCTGCCAGCCGGGCCTTGATCTGACGCGCCGCATGGCGAGCGCCCTGGATGGCGACCTGTGCCACCCCCGGGAGCCCGTCGAGGGCGATCATGTCGCCCAGCACGAACACCTCGGGATGTCCCGGCAGGGTCAGGTCCGGCTGCACCGTAACTCGCCCGGCGCGGTCCAGGTCGGCACCGCACTGCGCGGCGAGCTGCGCGCCGAGCGGGCTCGCGGCGACTCCGGCGGCCCACACCTTGCAGACGGACTCGATCCGGCGACGCCCCTGCTCGTCCTCGACCTCGATGCCGGTCCCGTCGACCTCGACGACCTTGGCCCCCAGCTGCACCTCCACCCCGATCCGGCCCAGCTTGGCCTGGGCCTTGGACCCGAGGTGGTCGCCGAAGGAGCCCAGCACCGCCGGCGCCGCATCCACCAGGATCACCCGGGTCTGGCGAGGGTCGATCCGGCGGAACTCGTGGCGCAGCGTGCGATGGGCGAGCTCGGCGATCTGTCCAGCCATCTCCACCCCCGTCGGCCCGCCGCCGACGACCACGAAGGTCATCAGCCGGGCCCGCATCGCCTCGTCCTCGGCCAGCTCGGCCATCTCGAAGCAGCCGAAGATGCGCCCGCGAAGCTCGAGGGCGTCGTCGATGCTCTTCATCCCCGGCGCGAACCGGGCGAAGTGGTCGTTGCCGAAGTACGACTGACCGGACCCCGCCGCGACCACGAGCGAGTCGTATGCCGTGACCCTGGTCTGGTCCAGCACCGTGGACGTGACGGTGTGGCCGGCGAGGTCGATCTCGGTGACCTCGCCGAGCAGCACGCGTGAGTTGCGCTGGCGCCCAAGGATCTCCCGGGTGGAGGGCGCGATCTCGCCCTCGGACAGGATGCCCGTCGCGACCTGGTAGAGCAGCGGCTGGAACAGGTGGTGGCTGGTCCTGGCGATCAGGGTGATGTCGACGTCCGCGCGCCTGAGCGCCTGGGTGGTGAACAGCCCGCCGAAGCCCGAGCCGATCACTACCACCCGGTGGCGCCCGTCCCGATCCGGTCGCTCCTGATCCGGTCGGTCCTGATCCGGTCGGTCCTGATGTCGAAGGGCATGGTCGTCAGCGAGCGGCGAGGTCTGGTTCACGGCTCCACGGTACTTTCACGGCTCCACGGTTCTCAAACTCGCGCGAGCACCCAGGACAGGACCGCCAGCGCCACGGCGTTGATCCCCACGATCAGCCAGACCACCAGGGTGATGCTCTGCTCATAGGCCAGCCCCAGGAGCACGCCCGCCAGCAGCAGGCCCAGACCTCGGGCGAAAGCCAGCCAGCCGAACGCGATGGAGCGGCCGGCCGCAGCGACGAGGTCGGTGACGACAGCCTTGACGGTCGAGTCCAGGACGCCGTTGACCACTCCCCAGATCGCCACGCCTGCCCAGACGAGGGTCGCATCGTCAGTGAAGGCGATGGCACTCAGACCGGCTGCGACCGGCACCACATACAGGGTCTTCGTGCCGCGCCGGTCATAGAGCCGGCCCATCAGCAGGCCGCTCACACCGTCAACCATCATCGCCACCGCGAAGAGCACCGGCACCTGGGCCGGCGTCAGCAGGCCGGTGGTCTGGGCATGGAAGGCCAGCAGCGGGAATGAGGCAATCCCCAATGACAGCAAGCCAACCGCGCCGATGTACTGCCTGAGCAGCAGGGGAAGCACGACCCGGGGCTGGCGCCCCTGCACCTTCGTGGATCCAGCGGATCCATGCAGCCTCTCGTGGGGAGCCTGCTCCGCGGGGGGCCGACCCTCGTATGCCGTCCCTTCGCGAGCCGCACCTTCGCTGGCCGCACCCTCAATGGCAGCACCTTCGCTGGCAGCACCTTCGCTGGCCGCAGCCTCGCGCGCCGCCACCTCGTAGGCCGCCGGGTCCGGCACGCGGTATCTGAGCCAGAGCAGCAGTGCCAGCACGATGACGGCCGGAACGATGAGGACGCCGAACGCAAGGCGGTAGTTGCCCTCGTGCTGCGACAGGACCGCCGCCAGCAGCAGGGGCCCTGCGAGGGCGCCGGTCTGATCCATCGCCTGGTGGACCCCGAACGCGGTTCCGCCACCGGTCTGGGTGGAGGCGTGGGACAACAGGGTGTCCTTGGCCGGGGAACGCACCGCCTTGCCCAGCCGCTCGGTGCCGTAGAGCACCAACGCCGGGGCGATCACG
>DASVKO010000035.1:0-13910 GCA_036385355.1 Dermatophilaceae bacterium | reverse complement strand
TCCGGGTCACCTGGCCAGCGGCGCTGCGCGCCGGACGGATGAGACGACGTTGAGGATCGCCTGGGTGGTAGCGGCGGAGTGCTTCTCGTCTGCTATCAGTGCTTCGTGGCTGGCGCCTTCGATGACGCGGTGGACGCTGTTGGTCGACAAGGTGGCCAGGTGGTTCTGCGACGCCAGATGGGCGGCATCGCTGCCGCTGCCGGCTGTCAGGACGACCAACGGCTTGTTGGCGAAGTTGCTCAGGGACGCGGCTTGCTCCATCGAGGTGTTCGCCTGGACGTACTCGTCGATCGTGCTGCGAAGATCGCCTGCGGTCGCGATGTTGGCGCGTGCCTCGTCCCGGGACCGCGGCGGCAGGTCGCCGGCCTCGAACTGGCTTTCCAGGCGCCCCAGGCCTAGTCGGGCCGAGGTCGAGACCAGTGCCGAGACACGGCCCATGACGTCGTAGGAGCCCGCCGCTGCTGGCGATGCTGGCGCTGCTGCCCCCGGGCTGGCGGCCGATGCCGGGTTGGTGGAGTCCACCAGCACCATTGCGGCGACCTGGTCGGGGTAGCGGGCGGCGTAGGCGAGCACGTACAGGCCGCCAAAGGAATGGCCCGCCAGCACATAGGGTCCGGGAACGTGGGCGCGCTGGAGCAACGTATGCAGGTCGGCAGCTATCTGGTTGCCGTCCTGGGGGGTGTCAGCGGGCTCGCTCCATCCGCGACCTGCGCGGTCGTAGACGCAGACTCTGGTGTCACGGGCTACGGCCGGCGTTATCCACCCGAGGTTCGAGGACATCTCGCCGCCGCCTGGTTGGAGCACGACGGTGGGACTGCCCGAGCCGGTGCACCTCAGGTGCAGGCGGTGTCCGCCGACGTCGACCAGCTGACCAGCCATCGGGTAGGCCTTCGCATCCAACCCTTCACGCACGGTCTCATAGCCGGCGCCCACCGAGGCAAGAGCCATCATCGCGGTCACCGGGTAGATCAGCCAGCGCCTGCTCCGGCTGTGAAGCTGCCGATGGGCGCGGCCGGTCATCCACACCGCCAGAGCCAGCAGGGCCGGGGGCCACACCCAGCTGAGCACGTCGCGCACCGGGGAGCCGAACCCCACCAGGAGAAGCCCGCCCAGCCCCATGAACAGTGCAGGAGCCGCAGCCCATCGTTGCGGCTGATCGGTGAGCCGTACCGAGAGCACGGCCAGCATCGCCCAGCCCACCGCGAATCCGCTCAGGACTGCCCCAGTGAGGCGGCTCTCGTCTGCCGGGATGAACGCAGCGGCGACCAGGAGCAGAGCAGCGAAGATCCCGGCGGCCAGCGAGCAGGCCACGACCCGGCCGATGTGCCTCCTCGGCCCGCGACCAGAGCGGGACGGACGGTCCTCGTCCCCGGGGATGGGGGTGGGGGTGGTAGTCACGATGGACTCGATCCCCGGTACCGCTGGCGTCGCGCGCGGGTCGCGCTGGGGGTTCGTGGTGGTGGTCATGACGTCCTCGCCTTCAAGAGTTGTTGTGGTGTTGTCGTGTTGTCGTGTTGTCCAGCGTGGTCGCGACCCCTGGTGCTCGCCCCGGCAGAATGGCCGGGATCGCCGGGTATTCTCGGCTTGTGCTGCATGGTCGAGACCTTGAGCGGGCCAGGCTTGCCGCGCTGGTCGACGAGGCCGGCAAGGGGCGGGCGGGTGCCCTGGTCGTTCATGGTGAGCCTGGCGTGGGAAAGTCCGCGCTGCTCGAAGACATGGTCACCGGCGCCGGGGGCGCACGGGTGCTCCGCACCCAGGGCCTCGAGTCCGAGTCGCCGCTGGCGTTCGCCGCGCTGCACCGGCTGCTGCGCCCGGTCCTTCCGATGCTTGAGCGGCTTCCGGCTCCACAGGCTCGCGCGCTGCGGGTGGCGTTCGGGCAGGAGGAGGGGGCGGCCGTCGAGCCCTTCCTGGTCGCGGTGGCGACCCTGTCGATGCTGACGGAGGCCGCCGAGCAGAGCCCCGTGCTCTGCGTCGTCGACGACGCGCACTGGCTGGATGTGGCGTCGGCGGACGCGCTGCTGTTCGCCGCGCGCCGGTTGCAGGCCGACCCGGTGGCGCTGGTGTTCGCTGCCAGGGACGGCGATGTGAGGACCTTCACTCACGACGGTGTGCCGTCGTTGCTGGTCGGTGGTCTGGACGTGACGGCAGCGCGGGCTCTGCTCGCCGAGCGCCGGGGTGACGCGCTCGCCGGGGAGGTCTGCGAGCGGCTCATGGAGCAGACCGGCGGGAACCCGCTCGCGCTGGTGGAGCTGCCGGCCGTGCTGACTGCCGAGCAGCTGGATGGGAGTGCCCCCATGCCGTCAAAGCTGCACCTGACTGCCGGCGTCGAATGGCTCTTCCTGGACCGCTGCCGCCGGTTGCCCCAGCAGGTGCAGCTGCTCCTGCTGATCGCGGCTGCCGACGACTCGGGACAGCTCGCGACGGTACGCCGTGCTGCCGCGGTCCTCGGGGTCGATGAGCGGGCGCTGAACACGGCTGAGCAGTCAGGCCTGCTCGTCACCGACGGGGACACCGTGCGGGTACGGCATCCGCTGGTGAGGTCAGCGGTCTACCAGGCAGCAACGGGGCTGGAACGTCGCCAGGCGCACCGCGCCCTCGCTGAGGCTCTGGGCGGCGCCGACGACCCGGACCGGCAGGCGTGGCACAGTGCGGCAGCCGCGGACGGACCGGACGAAGGTGTGGTGCAGGCGCTCGAAAGGGCAGCAGTCCGTGCCGAACGCCGTGGTGGTTACGTCGCCGCCGCTGCCGCGTACGAGCGCGCCGCCGAGCTGACGGCCGGCGGGCAACCACGCGCCGCACGCCTGTTCGCGGGCGCTCGCAACGCCTGGGCATGTGGGCAGACAACCAGAGCACGCACGTTGGCCACCGCCGCGAGAGAACACGCGCAGGACCGGCTGCTGCGGGCCGACATTGACCGCCTTCGAGGACGGATCGAGGTCAACGTCGGCTCCGCGCTGGACGCGCACCGGATCTTCACGCAGGCCGCGCGGGCCGTCGCTGCCGATGACCCGAACCGCGCGCTCGAGATAGCGGTCGCCGCCGCTGTCCTGGGCATCTATGGCGCTGACAGCGGCGCGGCCCTCGATGCGACAACAGTCCCGACGGATGCCGCACCGGGCGACACGCCTCGTACGTGCTGCCTCAAGCATCTGCTGGTGAGCGTGACGGAAGCCTCCCGCGAGAACTGGGCGATCGCCCTGTCATCGCTGCGTCTGGCGCTGCAGGCCGGTGCCGACGTCGGCGACCCGGACGTGCTGGCGAACCTGGGCAATGCCGCCCTGCACCTGGGCGACGACGAAGGACACCGGCGCTGTTTCACGGTGATGCTGTCCGGGGCTCGTGAGAGCGGCGCCGGCACGTCTGTCGCCTACGCGCTACCCCGGCTGGCCTTCACCCAGTTCGTTGCCGGTCAGTGGACGGCCGCCGGTGCCTCTGCCGACGAGGCGCGTGCCGTGAGCCTCAGCGCCGGGCAGCGGCCGCTGACCGTCGCCCCGCTCGCCTGGCTGACGTTGCTCGCAGCGCTTCAGGGCAGACCAGGGTATGACGCGCTTCTCGCGGAGCTCGACGAGGTTGCCGTCATACATCCCCTGGGGGTCCTGACTGACCCGGTACACGACCTCACCCGCTGGGCCAAGGGCTCGCGTGCAGCGCACGAGGGCGACGCCAGCGCAGCCTTTCACCACCTCAGCCAGCTGAGGCTGCCGGCCATCAGCCGGATTGCCGCCGTCGACCGCATCGAGGCCGCAGTTCGGGTCGGCGACCGTGAGCAGGCCGCAACGTGGGTTGAGCAGCTCGCTGCCTTCGCCAGCGAGACCCGGTGGCCGTGGGCGCAGGCAGTCGTGGGACACGGACGCGCCCTGCTCGCTGAGGCCGCACAGGCGCCCGCCCTGTTCGAGAGCTCGCTGGCGCTCCACGCCCGCGGGGGGCGCCCCTACGACCGGGCCAGGACGCACCTGGCGTACGGGGAGCTCCTGCGACGCTCGCAGCGCCGGGTTGACGCACGGACCCACCTCCGCCTCGCGCTGGAGATCTTCGAGGACCTGCATGCTGAGCCGCTCATCGTCCGGGCGACCAAGGAGCTGCGCGCGTCCGGGGAGACGGCCCGCAAACGCGACCCGACGACCCTGGTCAAGCTCACGCCGATGGAGCTGCAGGTCGCGCAGCTGGTGAGCCAGGGGAGGTCGAACAAGGAGGTCGCGGCGCAGTGCTGGGTCTCCCCGCGCACGGTCGCGTTCCACCTGCGCAACTGCTTCACCAAGACGGGCGTCACCTCGCGAGGTGAGCTGGCCCAGCTCGAGCTCGGCTGAGACCCGGCCAGTCTGCACGTGGCCGTGGCCGCTTCTCATCTGGTACCTCAGCCAGTGCTCTGGCCGCGGGGCGTGCGGGACGCACCCTGTACCGCTGGCTCGCCGTGAGGGGTGGCTGCCCCTTGAGGCTTCTTCGGGCGTTTGGAATAGTTGTCTGCCATCGGTGGAGATCGAGCGGGCTCCGGGGCAGGGCCGGGAGAATGACGTGACCAGTACCAAGGGCAGGAGCATCGTCCTGGATGTCGGCGGCCTGCACTGGGCCATCTCGGCGCCCGTCGTGGAGAACGTGCTCTCCCATCGGCCCGGCGTGATGAGCGTGCAGGCAAATGCGGTCGCCCAGACCGCCAGCGTCACGTACGACCCTGCACGCACCTCCGTGGCAGAGCTGTCCGCCTGGGTGCGCGACTGCGGCTACCACTGCGCCGGGCTGTCCGTGCCCGAGCACGTGTGTGACCCGATGGCCGAACCCGGCGCGATCACCGCTGCGGTACCGACCGATCACCGGCCCCCTGCCGAAGCGGGCCGTTCGGCGCAGGAGGTGATGGGCCATGGCGCGGGTCACGGCGACATGTCGATGGACGTGATGGTCCGCGATATGCGCAACCGCTTCCTTGTTGCGGTGGTGCTCTCGCTGCCGATCCTGCTCTGGTCGCCGATCGGGCGCGAGGTCCTCGGCTTCAGCGTTGCGGCGCCCTTCGGTCTGCGCGACGACGTCTTCTCCCTCCTTCTGTCCCTGCCGGTGATCTTCTACTCTTCGTGGATCTTCTTCGGCGGGGCCTACCGGGCGCTTCGGGCCAGGACCCTGGACATGATGGTCCTGGTTGCCGTCGGGGTGGGCACGGGCTGGTTGTACAGCGTGGGAGTCACCCTGACCGGTGGTGGGGAGGTGTTCTACGAGGCCGCCACCGTCCTGACGTCCTTTGTGCTCCTCGGCCACTGGTTCGAGATGCGGGCCCGGGGCGGGGCGAACGATGCGGTCCGGACGCTGCTCGAGCTGGCCCGTCAGTGGCCGTGGTGCTGCGCCACGGCAAGGCCTTCGACGTGCCCACTGCCGACGTCCAGGTCGGCGACCTGCTGCTGGTGCGCCCGGGCGCGAAGATCCCCGTCGATGCCGTGGTGGAGGAGGGCGAGTCCGAGGTCGACGAGTCGATGGTCACGGGGGAGAGCATGCCGGTGGCCAAGTCCCCGGGAGCCGAGGTGATCGGCGCCTCCATCAACACCACCGGCACGCTGCGCGCCAGAGCGACGAAGGTCGGTGCGGACACGGCCCTCGCCCAGATCGTCGCGATGGTGCAGGAGGCGCAGAACTCCAGGGCACCCGGCCAGCGCCTCGCTGACCGGGCTGCGTTCTGGCTGGTCCTGTTAGCCCTGATCGCTGGTAGCGCAACGTTCCTGGTGTGGTTGGCCTCCGGCGCCAGTGTGCAGACGGCGATGCTGTACGCGATCACCGTGGTGGTGATCACCTGCCCGGACGCACTGGGTCTGGCCACCCCGACCGCGGTGATGGTCGGCACCGGACTGGGCGCTGGGCGCGGCGTGCTGTTCAAGAACGCCACCGCCCTGGAGACCTCGGCCCGGATCGACACCGTCGTGATGGACAAGACCGGCACCCTGACCAAGGGCCAGCCCGAGGTCACCGACGTCTTCGCTGAGGGCATCCCGCAAGAGGAGATGCTCGCTCTGGTGGCCGCCGTTGAGCGCGAGTCCGAGCACCCGCTGGCCCGCGCTATTGCGGACCTTGCCACCGAGCGAGGTGTCACCGCAATGACGGTCACCGACTTCCGAAACGTCCCGGGCCACGGCGCCAGCGCCACGGTTAGTAGCCGGCGCCTCCTGGTGGGCAACCGCCGCCTCATGACGGATGAGAACGTCGATCTCGGTTTCTTGGCAGGGCGCCGGGATGAGCCGTCCGACAGGGGGCAGACCGAGGTGCTCATTGCCGTGGACGGCGTAGGGGTAGGAGTGATCGCCCTGGCGGACGCGGTTCGGGAGACGGCCGCCGCCGCCGTGGCTGCTCTGCACGAGACGGGAATCCAGGTCGTCATGCTCACCGGAGACAACGAGGCGACCGCCCGGCGAATCGCCGATCAGCTCGGCGTCGACACGGTCATTGCAGAGGTCCTGCCCGGGGACAAGGCGAACAAGATCACCGAGCTCCAGCAGGGCGGCAGACGGGTGGCCATGGTCGGCGATGGTGTCAACGACGCCCCCGCTCTGGCGAGGGCCGATCTCGGCATTGCCATCGGTGCCGGGACCGACGTCGCCATCGAGACTGCTGAGGTGGTGCTGATGCGCTCCGACCCGCTGGACGTTCCCGTAGCGCTGCGCGTCGGCAAGGGCACGCTGCGCAAGATGAGGCAGAACCTGGGCTGGGCCATCGGATACAACGCGATCGCCCTGCCCATCGCCGCAGGTGTTTTCGTCCCGGCGTTCGGGCTGATGCTGCGCCCTGAGATCGCAGCCCTGTCGATGTCCGGCTCCTCCTTGATCGTGGCGGTCAACGCCCTCATCCTCAAGCGGCTGAAGCTGCCCGGCTCGGCCGGCTCGGCCGGAGCCGCGGCGATGAGGGAGCCAGTCCCGGCGCATCACCGGTGAGCGACCCGCCGCCATGACCCACCGCGAGTCAGCCGAGCCCTAGCACCTTCATCAGGCGCTCGGCGATGCTCGCCTCACCCAGCGCGTTCGGGTGAACGACCACGGCGTTCGTCCCCTGGAGAATGGGCTCGACCCACCGGGTGCCAATCGGTTTGCACGCGTCATGACCGTCGGAAACAGTGTTCAGGTCGACATAGGTCGTTCCGGTGGCGACCGCCGCACGCTGAACGGCATCGTTCAGCGTCCACTGGATGTGACGCACGTAGGGAATGTCGCCGGGGGCCACCGGCAGCTTGTCGAAACAGCCCTGGGTGGTGGGCACGATCCAGGGGTAGCCGGTGATGGCGATCCGCGCTCCCGGTGCCCGCTGGTGCGCAGCCTTGAGCGCCGCGACCAGGGACGGATACGTCTTCGTGCGAACGGTGTCCTCGAACGAGGCGCCGTACTTGTCCTTGCACGGAGTGCCCTGGCCGAGAGCCGCCAGGCCGGACGAGACGCACGACACGATCGTCCCGACGAAGACCCCGTTGTCGTTCCCGCCGATCGTCATGGTGACGAGCTCGGTGCTCTTCGACAGCGCGTCGAGCTGAGGAGGCGCGTCTGGGTACTGCGCGGCGAAGAAGTGGGTGGTGTCGGCGGCGCCGCAGGTGACGTCGGTCAGCTGCGCGCCCACCCTGCTGGCGATGACGTGGGCGAAGTTGCGGCTCGAGCGCAGGCACTCGACCGGGGCCGTCAGGTCGGGCGGCAGCACGCCCGAAGCCGCGCTGTAGGAGTCGCCCAGGGCGACATACCGAAGGGGCGCCGGGCTCGTCGACGCGGACGCACTGGTGACACTGCCGACCACGGCAATCACTCCGATGATGCTGGCGAACAGTCCTCGGCGCATGTGATTCTTCCCTCGGCTTGGTATCGCAGTGAGACTTGTTCAACTACCGGCCTGCCAACAGGTAACGCACCTGGGGTGTGATGTAGGTCACCCACCATCTGCAGAGCTTCCCGCGGTTGGGAGGGGACTGCTTCACGCAGCTGGGCGTCACCTTGCGAGGTGAGCCAGCCCAGCTCGAGCTCCGCTGAGACTGAGCGAGCCACGGGGCCCGACGGAACCTCCCGACGGCAGGCCCTTGCGAGGGTGCCCCCGGCCCTGGGCCTCGGCTGGACCGCCAGGATGAACGGGCGCGCCTCCCGATGGTGCTATCGTACGTCCTGAGCAAACGCTCAATAGGGTTGTTACCCATTACTGGGGCAAGACCTGAGGCGCACCTAGGTGCATCTCAGGTCTTTTTTTGTTTTCTGGGTCATGTGGGTGCGAGGCGGGAAGGGAATGACAAGTGGAGTCCACTACTAAACGTAGTACTGCTCAAGAGATTGTTGCCAAGATCGGCGGTCCCGGCAACATCGTGAGCTTGACGCACTGTGCAACGCGGCTTCGTTTCGAGCTGAACGATGCGGGTCTGGTCGATCAGAAGGCCGTTGAGGCGATCCCCGGTGTCATGGGCGCGGTTCCGCAGTCGGGCGACCGATTCCAGGTCGTGATCGGCGGCGCGGTTCAGACCACGTTCAACCAGATCATGAACCTGCCCGAGATGGCCGGCATCGGCAAGAACAGCTCCAGTGACGCCGACGTCAAGTCGGCGGCCCGATCGAAGGCCCGCGGCAAGTCGCGCTATGTCGACGGTTTCTTCGAGTACCTGTCGGACTCGTTCCGGCCGCTGCTGGGAGTGCTGCTGGGCGCCTCGCTGATCATCGCCTTCGCCGCGGTCCTGGACGCGCTCCACATCATCGACTTCCGGGCCGCGGACAAGCCGGCGTCCTGGGTCTTCGTCGACGCCATGTGGAAATCGGTGTTCTACTTCCTGCCGATCATGGTGGCCTACAACGCCGCCAAGAAGCTGAAGATCGACCCCTGGGTCGGGGCGGCCGTGATGGGCGCTCTGATGACCCCGGCGTTCACCAGCCTCTCGGACACCACGAAGTTCGCCAGCACGGTCTGTACGAAGAACCCGACCCTTGGCACTGAATCCTGCGTGGCCCACATCTTCGGCCTCCCGATGCAGCTCAACGACTACAGCGGCCAGGTGTTCGTCCCGCTGATCATGGTCGCGGTGCTGGCTCTGGTCTACAAGGGCCTGAAGAAGATCTTCCCCGAAAACATCCAGATGGTGTTCGTGCCGTTCTTCTCGATGGTCATCATGATCCCCGTGACCGCTTTCCTGATCGGACCGATGGGCGTCTGGCTGGGCACCGGACTGGGTACACAGATGGCCTGGCTGAACCTCCACGCCCCCATCCTGTTCGCGATCATCATCCCGCTGGTCTACCCGTTCCTGGTTCCGCTGGGCCTGCACTGGCCGCTGAACGCCCTCATGCTGATCAACATCCAGACCCTTGGCTTCGACTTCATCCAAGGGCCAATGGGTTCCTGGAACTTCGCATGCTTCGGCGCGACCGCCGGTGTCCTGTTCATCTCATGGCGTGACAAGGAAGTTGAGATGCGCGCGACTGCCACGGGCGCTCTGGCCGCAGGCCTCTTGGGTGGTATCTCCGAGCCGTCCCTGTACGGCATCCACCTGCGCTTCAAGCGGATCTACCCGCGCATGCTGGTGGGCTGCCTGGTCGGCGGTCTGATCACGGGCATCTTCGGTGGGGTCAAGACCTCAGCGTTCGCCTTCACGTCGCTGCTGACCATCCCCGTCTTCTCCCCGCTTCCCTTGTACGCGATCTCCATCGCGGCGGCCTTCGTGACCGCCATGACGCTGGTCATCATCTCCGACTACCGCACGCCGGAGCAGAAGGCCGAGTCCCTGGCGAACCGTAAGCAGGCCGAGTCGGACCTGGCTCTCGAAGCCGCCCGGGGAGCTGCGCCAGCAGACGTTCCGCCGGCCGTTCCGACGCCGGTCAGCACGCCTACCACGGTGATCGTTGCGCCGGTCGCGGGACTTGTCGTGCCCCTGGACGAGGTGGACGACAAGGTATTCGCGTCGCGAGCCCTCGGCGAAGGGGTTGGCATCCGGCCCACCGACGGTCGGGTGACCTCGCCCGTGGCCGGTCTGCTGGTCACTGTTCCGGAGAGCGGGCACGCTTTCGGGATCAAGACCGATGATGGAGTAGAGGTGCTGGTGCACGTCGGTATCGACACCGTCCAGCTCCAGGGAAAGTGCTTCGATGTGGCCGTGAAGAAGAACCAGCGGGTCGAGATGGGTGACCTGCTGGCCACGGTGGACCTCGAGGGCGTCCGCGACGCGGGTTATGATACGACCACCGTCGTGGTCGTCATCAACAGCAAGACCCTGTTGTCGGTCACTCCCAAGACGGGCAGCGACGTCATCTCTGGCGACCTGATTATTGATGTGACCCCCTGAACGGAGCGGCCGTGATCGCGTCGTCGAGCGTCACGGCCGTGCCTGACATGGAGCTGGTGCGCGTCTTCAACAACAACGTCGTCCTCGCCAAGGACGATGCCGGACGCGACGTGATTCTGACCGGCCGCGGCCTGGGTTTCCAGGCCCGGCCGGGTCAGTCCGTCGACCGGGCCCAGATCGTTCGGATCTTCGTGCCCGCAGACGGGCGCGACCCCGACCACCTGGCCCAGCTCCTTGCGGGCATCCCCCCGGAGCACATTGCGTTGGTGAGCTCGGCTCTGGCGGACGTCGGGTTGGACAGTCTCACCCAAAATCCGGCGCTGATCATCGCCCTGGCCGATCACGTCAGCTTCGCCCTGCGGCGAATCGCCGTGGGTATGGAGATGGAGTACCCGCTCCTCGCCGAGGTGAAGAACCTCTACGTGGAGGAGTACACCAGCGCCGCGGCCCTTCTGACTGCTATCAATGCTCGAAGCGAGACCCAGCTCCCCAGCGCCGAGGCGGTCGGGCTTGCGCTCCACCTGGTGAATGCCGGCTTCTCCACCGGAGACCTCTCGTACACCTACACGATGACCGGCGCGATCCAGCAGATGGTCACTGTCATCGAACAGACCTTCAGCCTGGACCTCGCCTCGGGCAGCGTCAGCGTCGGACGGTTCGTCACGCACCTGCGGTACCTGTTCGTCCGAATCCACCAGCACAAGCAGCTCGACCAGAAGCATTCACCCATCGGGGTCGTCATCCGGGCGACCTACCCGCACGAGGTTGAATGTGCCCTGCGCCTGGCCTCCCTCGTCGAGCTGCGCCTCGGTACGCCTCTCACCGAGGACGAGGTCTCCTACCTGGCGCTCCACGTTGCCCGAGTCGCCGCCGACCAGGTCTGACCCGGCCTCGCGAACGCGAACGTCGGGGCGATTCAGTCTCGGCCGCTTACCCCCTCAGGCAAACGGGCGCAAATGACGTTCCCCGTCGGTCTGACTGTCAGTGGCCGTCTGTTTTGGCGCGCAGGATCTCGATCCCGTCCGGATCGTTGCCCGGACAGCAGACAGACTCGCGTAAGGCAGGGATGCTGGGGCGGTGCACCTACTTCGACATGGGGCCACGATCCTGCTCCTGCTGGCCGTAGCCGGCTGCGCCGGATCACCTCCCGCCGCGGTCTCACATAGGCGGACCCCAGCGCCTGCATCGCTACGTCCGACGGCTGTCCTGACCACGGCCTCGCCGCAAAGCCCCAGGCCGGACTGTGGCCGCGGGCGGGTCGCCGGGACGGCGGTCCTCGCGTTGCCAGCCGGACGCCGGGCTCTGTTCGCTGTCCCTGCCGGGGACGACGGTCACCACCGGCTGCCCCTGGTGATCGGGCTGCCCGGATACGGCCGGACCTCGGAGGACTTGGCGGCACAGAGCCGGATCCCGGCCCGGGCTATGGCGGCCGGCATGCTTGCGGTGCTGCCTCAGGCCGCGGGCCCCGCCAAGTCCTGGAATCTCTCCGGTACCCCCGGCAATGGCGACGTGGCGTTCCTGTCCGCATTGGTGACCACGTTGGCTGCCACCGAATGCGCCGATCCTGGCCGAGTGGTGATCACCGGGATAAGCGACGGGGGTGACATGGCCGTTTTCGCCGCCTGCGCCATGCCGGGCAGGTTCCGGGCCGTGATCACGGTGGCGGCGTCGATCAACCCTCGGGTGGGCTGCCACCGGATCCCGATCGTCGCAGTGCATGGCGACGCCGACCCAGTGGATCCCTACCGTGGGAAACCCGGGCCGCCCGGTTACGCTGCGACCCCGCCGGCCGCCGCGGCCATAGCGGCCTGGGCTGCCCTCGACGGCTGCCGGACGGCCGCCACCACCAGGGTTGCCCCGCACGTCGTGGTCACCACGTACCCCTGCGGCGTTCAGCTCGTCACCGTTAATGGTGGCGGTCACACCTGGCCCGGAGGCGCGCCGGTTAACCCTTCGCTCGGAGTCACCACCAGTGAGTACGACGCCACGGCAAAGATCCTTGCCCGGGCTGACCCCTGACACCCCCTGCCCGTCACCGCGGAAGTACCCGGCCAAGGGCCGCCGGCGCTGCAACGGTGGTCCGATGAGTGGTTCCCGTTCTTGAGCCTGGTTAGGCTGGGTGGCTCGTCCTGAGCGCGGCGGATGCCGCAGGCCCTCACGGGGAAGAGTCGCAAGCCTTTTGCAACGCAGGAACACGGCGCTGAAGCCGGAGGGAGAATGGGATGAAGTCGATCCAGTCGCAGGTAGATGAGCTCATGGCCCAGATGACACCGGCTGAGAAAGCCGGGCAGCTCACCCAGTACTTCTACTTCCGCTTGCCAGCGGAGGCCGAGCCGGCTCTCGACTTCGACGCCCAGGAGCAGCCGAGGATGGTTGAGTCGGCTCTGCGGGAGGGCGTTGCGGGATCACTGCTGTTCGTCACCGATCCTGCCGAGATCAACCGCCTCCAACGGCTCGCGGTCGACGGTAACCGCCTCGGCATTCCCGTGCTGTTCGGTTTCGACGTCATTCACGGGCTCCGTACGATTTTTCCGGTACCGATTGCGATGGCGGCCTCCTGGGATCCGCAGACTGTTGAGCGTGGCCAGTCCGTCGCGGCCCGTGAGGCGCGCGCCGTGGGCATCCACTGGACGTTTGCGCCGATGGTCGACATCGCCCGCGATCCACGTTGGGGTCGGATCATCGAGGGCGCTGGAGAGGATCCTTACCTTGGCGCTGCCGTGGCCGGCGCCCAGGTGCGTGGCTTCCAGGGCGGTGAGCTGGGTGCACGTGAGAGCATCATTGCCGGTCCAAAGCATTTCGCCGGCTACGGAGGCGCCCTGGGTGGGCGCGACTACGACGAGGTCAACCTTTCCGACTCCGAGCTGTGGAACGTGTACCTCCCCCCGTTCAAGGCTGCTGTCGAGGCTGGTGCCGGCAACGTGATGACCGCCTATATGGACCTGAACGGAATTCCGGCGGCAGGCAGCCGGTGGCTGTTCACCGAGGTGCTGCGCGATACGTGGGGTTTCAAGGGTTTTGTCGTCAGTGACGCCAATGTCGTGCGGAGTCTGGTCACCCATGGTTTTGCGGCTGATCTGATCGATGCGGCGGCGCGCGCGGTCAACGCCGGAGTGGATATGGAGATGGCGGTCGCCGACCCCGCCTACGCTCACCTGCCCGAGGCGCTGGAGTCAGGTGCAGCGAGCGGGCAGGCAGTGGACGCCGGCGTGCGGCGCGTGCTCGAGGCGAAGGTGCGGATGGGCCTGTTCGACAAACCGTACGTCGATGAGGACCACGCTCGGGAGGTCCTCGCCGACCCGGCGCATCGTGAGGTTGCCCGGGTCACCGCGCAGCGGTCGGCGGTGCTCCTGCGCAACGAGGGCGGCCTGCTGCCACTGGATGCCGGGGGTCTGCGGTCGATCGCGGTCATCGGTCCGCTGGCCGACTCCAAGCGCGACATCCTCGGGCCATGGGTCTTCGACTATGACCTGGACGAGACGGCGACCGTCTTCGAAGGCATCCGCGACAGGGCTGGGGAGGGTGTGCGGGTCGATCACGCCCGCGGCGTACCTGTCGTGCAACGCGTGTTTCCTTCGCTGTTCGACATGTTTGGACGGAACAAGCCAGAAGATCCCGAGGGTTTCGATGAGGAGGCTGAGTTCCAGCA
>DASVKO010000034.1:0-3001 GCA_036385355.1 Dermatophilaceae bacterium | reverse complement strand
CGGCGACGCGCTGGCCGGTGAAGGCGCGCTGTTCACCAGCGCGGAAACGGTCGAGGCCGCCTGGACCGTCGTCGACCCGATTCTCGAAAACCACCCACGCGCCCACCCCTACCAGCCCGGTAGCTGGGGGCCGACACAGGCTGGCGACCTTATCGCTGCGCACGGACGCTGGCACAACCCAGCAGTCGACCCGAAGCCGATGCCCTCGTCAAATGAGGACCAAGGGCCGGCGTGACGGCGGTGGCATGACGGTTACCGTGGGAAGGGCGCCGGCGTCGAGGCCGGACGCATGATCCGGCTGTGCCCGAGATGAGACCGGCGGGCAGAGGTGACCCGTGACGCTGCGTAATGCTCCCGGCGCGACCCCGGCGACGTCTGATCGCAAGGACGACCTCACATCGCTTCCGATGTCCGAGGTGGAGGAGCGGTTGGGCACGTCGGGCGACGGGCTGAGTCAGGCGGAGGCGAGCAAGCGGCTGGCGCAGTACGGCCCAAACGAGATCGCCGAGCACACGACCAACGCGCTGTTGAAGTTCCTGACCTATTTCTGGGGTCCGATCCCGTGGATGATCGAGATCGCGGTCATCCTGTCCGGCGCGGTCGGTCACTGGGCGGACTTCGCCGTCATCCTGGTGCTGCTGATCTCCAACGCAGCCGTCGGCTTCACCGAGGAACGTCAGGCGGGTGATGCCATCGAGGCGCTGAAAGCCAAGCTGGCGATCACCGCCCGGGTCAAGCGGGACGGACAGTGGGTTACCCCCGCCGCGCGTGACCTGGTCCCGGGTGACGTGATCCGGCTTCGGCTGGGCGACATCGTGCCGGCCGACGCACGGCTGCTCGACGGTGACCCGGTGGAGGTGGACCAGTCCGCCCTGACCGGGGAATCGCTGCCGGCCACCCGCGACCCCGGCGAGGCGGTGTACTCCGGCTCGATCATCCGCCGCGGCGAGATCGGTGCCCTGGTCTACGCGACCGGCGCGAGCACCTACTTCGGCAAGACCGCCGAACTCGTGCAGAACGTCCACACTGTCAGCCACTTCCAGCGCGCGGTCCTCAAGATCGGCAACTACCTGATCATCCTCGCCGTGGCGCTGGTGGCGGTGATCGCGGCCGCCTCACTGCTGCGCGGCGACCCGGTCCTGACCACCCTGCAGTTCGCGTTGGTGCTGACCGTCGCCGCGATCCCGGTGGCAATGCCGACGGTGCTGTCGGTGACCATGGCGGTCGGCGCGCGCCTGCTGGCCTCGAAGCAAGCGGTGGTGACCCGGCTGGTCGCCATCGAGGAACTGGCCGGTGTCGACGTGCTGTGCGCGGACAAGACCGGCACCCTGACCCAGAACACCCTCACCCTGGGCGAGCCGTTCACCGTCGGCGACGTAACCGCCGCCGACGTCATCCTCAACGGTGCGCTGGCCTCGCGCGCCGACAACGACGACCCGATCGACCTGGCCGTCCTCGGCGGCCTGATCGACAAGAACGCCCTGCATGATTACGAGGTCACCCACTTCCAGCCGTTCGACCCGGTCCACAAACGCACCGAGGCCACCGTCACCGCTCCTGACGGCACCACGTTCGCGGTCAGCAAGGGCGCCCCGCAGGTGATGCTTGCGCTGGCTACCGACACCGCCCAGATCAAACCGGCGGTCGACGCGGCGGTCAACGACTTCGCCGCCCGCGGCTTCCGCTCCCTCGGCGTGGCCCGCGCCGACGCCGACGGGCACTGGCGGCTGCTCGGCGTGCTGCCGCTGTTCGATCCGCCCCGCGAGGACGCCAAGTCGACCATCGCCACCGCACGAGCGATGGGCGTGGCGGTGAAGATGGTCACCGGCGACGCGCTGGCCATCGCGAAGGAAACCGCCACCAAAGTGGGCCTCGGCAGCGGCATCCTCGACGCCACCGGCCTCGGTGAGGTGCACGAGACCGAGACCGATGCGGTCGCGCAGTCCGTCGAGACCGCCGACGGGTTCGCCCAAGTCTTCCCCGAACACAAGTTCCACATCGTCGACGTGCTGCAACAGCGCGGCCACATCGTCGGCATGACCGGCGACGGCGTCAACGACGCCCCCGCTCTGAAGAAAGCCGACTGCGGCATCGCCGTCTCCGACGCCACCGACGCCGCCCGCGCCGCGGCCGACATCGCGCTGCTCACCCCCGGCCTGTCGGTGATCATCGACGCGATCAGGGAAAGCCGCAAGATCTTCCAGCGGATGAACAGCTACGCCATCTACCGCATCGCCGAAACACTGCGCGTGCTGCTGTTCGTCACCCTGGCCATCCTGGTCTTCAACTTCTACCCGCTGACCGCGGTCATGATCGTCATGCTCGCGCTGCTCAACGACGGCGCGATCCTGTCCATCGCCTACGACAACGTCCACTACAAGAACCAGCCCGAAGCCTGGGACATGCGCCTCGTGCTCGGCATCGCCACCGTGCTCGGCGTCGTCGGCCCGATCGCCGCATTCGGCTTGTTCTACCTGGGCGACCGAGTCTTCGACCTCGGCCACCCCCGCCTGCAAACCCTGATGTATCTGATGCTGTCCGTCGCCGGACACCTCACCATCTTCCTCACCCGCACCCGCGAACCGTTCTGGTCCATCCGCCGCGCCCGCATCCTCTGGATAGCCGTACTCGGCACCCAGGCCATCGCGACCCTGATCGCCGTCTACGGACTCTTCATGACCCCCCTGGGCTGGGGCTGGGCAGCCTTCGTCTGGGGCTACGCGCTCATCTGGTTCCTGCTCAGCGACCGCGTGAAACTGCGCGCCTACCGGCTCCTCGACCCAGGCAAGTCAACGACTTCAGCCGAAACGGCTGCGGACTAACTGACGGAACGCTGGCTGCGCCTCGTGCCGCGTTCTCCGGGGGATGACGACTTGCCGGGTGCGGGATCGATGTCGTGGCGTGCCGGACGGTCCCGTTGGGCAACGCCGATTCGTCGGCGGAGTCTGATGGCCCGCTCCGGTGGCCTACGCCCGGGCGGGCGTACCGCTGACTCGCCGGA
>DASVKO010000033.1:0-15014 GCA_036385355.1 Dermatophilaceae bacterium | reverse complement strand
GGGTGGCGGGCATGCCCTGGTGACCCGCAAGCGTCCGATCGAGGCGGCCCTGAAGGCAAGCGACTTCGACAACCTGGACTTGCTGCCCGCCGACTTCAGCTACCGCAACATGGACCTCGATCTCGATGAGACCAAGAGGCGCACCCGGCGGCTGGGTCAGCTGTTGGAAGAGGTCGCTGACGACTACGACGTGGTCTTCCTGGACTGCCCGCCGAGCATCTCGCTGGTGTCCGAGAACGTCCTGCACGCCGCAGACACCCTCCTGGTGCCGCTCATCCCTGCGACCCTGTCGCTGCGCACCTTTGACCAGCTGACCCGGTTCATAGCCGACTCGAAGGCCCCCCGACCGGAGGTCGTCGCCTTCTTCTCCATGGCCGACCGCCGCAAGCGTCTCCACCGGGAGGTGATCGACGCGATCCCCCGCGACGGCACCCGCGTCGCGGACACGGTGATCCCGGCACTCTCGATCATCGAGCAGATGGCTGAGCGCCGGGCGCCCGTTCCCGCGTTCGCTCCCACGAGCCGCGCGGCGCTGTGCTACGAGCAGCTGTGGGCGGAGGTGCGCCCGACGTGAGCCGGCTCATGGTGCGCGCGGCCGGCGGAGTTCTGTGGCGTCGCGATTCCTCGGACCCGGAAGTTGCCCTGGTGCACCGGCCGAAGTACGACGACTGGTCGCTGCCGAAGGGCAAGGCCAAGGCCGGCGAGCACCTGCTGGTCACAGCACTGCGGGAGGTGACCGAGGAGACGGGGTACCACCCGCGCATCGGCCCCTACCTGACCACGGTGCGGTATCGCATCTCCTCCGGCGGTCGCTCGGCGAACAAGCTCGTGACCTACTGGTCGATGAGGTGCGCCGGGGGGTCGTTCCTGGCCAGTGACGAGGTGGACCGGATCCTGTGGCTGCCGCTCGATGAGGCAGTCCGACACGTCACCTCTGCATCCGACCGCGCCGTTCTCGGCACCTTCACGCGCACCCGCCGGGACACCGAGCCGCTCCTGCTGGTCCGCCACGGAGCGACGGTGGCGCCTGTGCGGCGCCCCAGGAAGCCACCCGCAGCGCAGGGGCTCAACCGGTCGGGTCGAGCCCAGGCCGCGTCCCTGGTCCCGGTCCTGGAGGGGCTCGGGGTCACCGACCTGCTCAGCGCCGACCTGCCGGCGTGCGCTGACATGCTCGCGCCCTTCGCGGCGGCCACCGGCCTGACCGTTCAGCTCGAGGCCCAGCTGACCCGTGCCGGCTTCGTGGGAAACGAGAGGGACGTCGCCGACCGCGTCCGGCGCGATGCCTCCTCCAGTGAGGCTCTGGTCGTTTGTGGAGGACAACGGGTCATCACCGGTCTCCTGGACGCTCTCGGTTACGGCTCTGACGTCGGGCCGCAGCACGAGACGGCAGTCAAGAAGGGCGGCTGGTGGCTGCTGCATCATCGCGACGGCGCCGTCAGTGCCTACGAGCGACACGAACCCGTGGACTAGCAGCCCAATGTTCCCGATCGATCACATACCGTGATGGGCGATTACGGTAGGTGAGGAATATGGTGGCATTCCCACGTTGGAGGCATCGCCATGCCGAACATCCGCACCGACTCGCTGCGCCACCTCGCGCGCAGCGCCGCCGTCACGCTGGGGGCAATCGTCCTCGGCGCCACCGCCTTGTCCCATCCTCCGCCACCGAGCTCCGTGGGCTTGGTGGCCATGTCGGCGGGAGACCTGGTGCCCTTCACCGGGCACGGCTACGGACACGGTCGCGGAATGGGGCAGTTCGGGGCCTTGGGTTACGCCCAGAGCGGGGCGAGCCATGAGCAGATCCTGGCCCACTACTACGGCAACACGATCCTCTCCCAGCTAGGCAACCCGGTGATGACGGTGCGCCTGGTGGGTCAGGACAACAAGGCCCTCGACGTGTTCTCCGATCGCGGCTTCTTCGCCGGCGGCATGTGGATCGCGCCCGGGGACGCGGCGCACATCACGGCCACACCAGGGGGTGGGGCGGTCGTCCGCGCGAGTGCCGGTTGTGACGGGGCGACGTACTGGATGCTGAACCGGGACTCGGCTCGGGCGAACCCGCTGGTGGAAGGCGTCAACCGGGATCCGGCCGAAAACATCCGGATGTGCGGCAGCGGCGCCCGCTACCGAGGCTCGCTCGTGGGGGTGAACGACGCCGGTGAGCTGCGGACGGTGAGCTCCCTGTCGATGGAGGACTACCTGCGCGGGGTCGTGCCCCGGGAGTCTCCTGCCGGGTGGGCGGACCAGGGTGGCGCCGCAGCGCTGCGGGCGCAGGCGGTCGCGGCCCGCTCGTACTCCCAATCGGAGTACCGGTACTCCTACGCGAAGACGTGCGACACACAGTCCTGCCAGGTCTATGGAGGCTCCAGCGGGGAGGACCGGCGCTCGGATGCGGCGATCGCCGCAACCGCTGGGGTGGTCCTGACCCGCGGCGGGGCGGTGGCGCGCGCGGAGTTCTCCTCCTCGACCGGCGGGTACACCGCCGGGGGGACGTTCCCCGCCGTTGTCGACGACGGGGACAACGTGTCGCCGTTCCACAACTGGTCGGCCAACATCCCTGCCGGTGACATCGCCGCCGCGTTCAATGTCGGTGCGCTGATCGCGGTGCAGGTCACCGCGCGCAACGGACTGGGTGCCGACGGCGGGCGCGTCACCAGCGTCACCATAAGCGGCACTCAGCGCACGGTGGCGGTGACGGGGGACCAGGTGCAGGCCGCGCTCGGATTGCGGTCGAACTGGTTCAGCGTCGGGTTCAGCGTCATCGGTGCGATCGCCGTGCACTACAACGAGCTCGGGGGAGCGGCCGGCTTCCTGGGTGCGGCGACGACAAATGAGTACGGCACCCCCAACGGGAAGGCGCGGTACAACCACTTCCAGGGCGGCTCCATCTACTGGTCGCCGACCACGGGGGCCCGTGAGGTGCACGGATCGATTCGTGAGCTGTGGGCTGCCCTGGGTTGGGAGGCCGGTGTGCTGGCTCTGCCGACCACCGACGAGTACGGCACCCCCAACGGGAAGGCGCGGTACAACCACTTCGAGGGTGGTTCCATCTACTGGTCCCCCGCTACGGGAGCGCATGAGGTCCACGGTGTTATTCGGGGCACCTGGGCTGCCTACGGGTGGGAAGCCGGACTGTTGGGACTGCCCCTGACGAATGAGTTCGGCACCCCGAACGGGCAAGGCCGGTACAACCACTTCCAGGGTGGTTCGGTGTACTGGTCGCCGGGGAGCGGCTCGCACGAGGTGCACGGGTCCATTCGGGACAGCTGGGCCGGCCAAGGGTGGGAAGCGGGGTCACTGGGGTTCCCGACCTCGGATGAGCATGATGTGCCGGGCGGGCGGGCCAGTACCTTCCAAGGCGGAACCCTGACGTTCAGCTTCGCGTCAGGATTGGTGACGCGAAGCTGAACCGAGTGACCTGCCCCACTGTGGTGCCCGTTCACGTGAACGAAACAGAAGCGTTGCCGCCGCGGAACGAGCCGACTGTTCACTAGCAATTGACCCGCCCGCCAGGGTGGGGCGCACCTAGGGTTCCGTCGGCTCGCCGGGTCTGGACCAAGGGGTGCAGCGGGGCCCTGCGGGGTCCCGTCCACGGCGGGACAAAAGCCCGGGAGATCGTCAGACGGCGCGCGCTGCCGCGCCCATCCTGAGACCTCCCTGGAGCAGTCATGTCCGCTGTACCCGTGGTAGCCCCTGCCCAATCGATAACCCTTCCCGCACTGACCGGTAGCTGGTCGCGCACCCTGCTGGTGCGGGCCGACGGATCGCGTGACACCGGCACGCAGGTCACGTGGCTTCAGGCCGGGTCGGCGTACGTCGACCTGCGTCAGCCGGATCGACCGGCGCCGACGGGTCCGCTCGCGTGCCTCGACCGGTCGGGCCTCCTGCGCCTGCTCGAGCAGGAGGCCTTCGCCGGGACGCTGAGCCTGACCGGCGAGGTCGCCGAGTGGCACCGCAGCATCGACCTGACCCTCTCGGCCCCGCTGGGTGACCTCGGCCGTCTGCACCTCGAGGGCGAGCGGCTCGTCGAGGACGGCGTGCACGAGGTCTACCTCGAGCAGTGGGAGCGCGTGGCGCGGGGGGCGTACATCGGCCTGCAGCTCAGCAACGGTGAGACGCCCGCAGTGCTCGCGCGGGTGGGGTCGGTGTTCGGCTGGGCGCGCGGCCGGTCGGTGAGGCTGCCGGCTGGGACCGACCTCGTCGAGCTCGTGAGCCGTGTTCCCTTCGAGGAGGCCGTCGCCCTGCTTGACGTCGAAATCTGCCTCGGCACGGTCGACGAACGCGGCTGGATCGTCGAGCGCTCGACCCTGCCGCACGGTGTGGGACGCGACCTGCGGCCCGAGTTGTTGCCGGACGGCACTGTGCGCACCTCTGACCTCACGCCCGCAGGCGAGACCCTCAGCCGGGTGTGGCACATCGGGACGTTCGAGGGCGATGCCTCGCTGCTGGACAACCGGGGGCTCCAATGACAACCTCCTTCACCGAGATCCCCGTGGTCGACATCGCGGGGCTGCTCGGCAACGACCCCAGCGCCCAGGCGGCTGTGGCCGCGCAGCTGGGGAAGGCCGCCCGTGAGGTCGGGTTCCTGTACGTGACCGGAACCGGCATGGACCCGGCGCTGTATGAGGACCTGGTTGCCACGGCGCAGGACTTCTTCGCGCTGCCCACCGAGCGCAAGATGTCCGTCTACATCGGACAGTCGACCAACCATCGCGGCTACGTGCCGCAGGGTGAAGAGGTCCTCGGTGGGCAGCCCCGTGACGTCAAGGAGGCCTACGACCTTGCGCTCGACCTTCTCGCTGACCACCCGGCCGTGCGGGCCGGCACCCCTCTGCTGGGCCCGAACCAGTGGCCGGACCTGCCTGGGTTCGCCACTCGGGTAGGCGCCTACTACGACGCCGTCCTCGCTCTCGGGCGGGCGTTGCTGGGTGGCTTCGCGATGGCGCTGGGGGAGGACCCGGACCTGTTCGATGCCCACGTCACCACCCCGCCCAGCCAGCTGCGGCTCATCCACTACCCCTACGACGAGGATGCCCGCGACGTGGTGGGCCTCGGCGCGCACACCGACTACGAGTGCTTCACCCTGCTCCGTTCGACGGCGCCCGGTCTCGAAGTGCTCAACGGGGACGGAGTGTGGGTCGACGCTCCACCCCGGCCCGACGCCTTTGTGGTCAACATCGGCGACCTGCTGGAGATCTGGACCAACGGAGTGTTCGTCGCCACGAGCCACCGGGTGCGCAAGGTCAGCGAGGAGCGCTGGTCATTCCCGCTGTTCTTCAACGTCGACTACGACACGGTGGTGGCCCCCCTGCCACAGTTCGTCCCGCCAGGGCAGACACCCGGGCCGGGCGTGGTGGCCGGAGACCACCTCTTCGCCCAGACGGCGCAGACCTTCAGCTACCTGCGCAAGCAGCTCGAGACGGGGGACCTGGTGCTGCCCGACAGCGCCCTGGCCCCCTCCTCGTTCGGGCAGCTCGCCAGACAGGGGTCTCCCCGATGACCGGCGTCCGCTGGTCAGAGCAGGCCTGGCCGGAGCTGCAGGGACTCGGTCCTCGCAGCGATGGCGGGTATGACGTCGGGTTGGTCCCCGTCGGAGCCATCGAGCAGCACGGGCCGCACCTGCCCACCGGCACCGACACGATCGTGGCCTCGGCGGTCTGCGAGGCTGCGGCGGGGCTCTGCGGGGCCCTGGTACTGCCGGCCGTCCCCGTCGGGTGCAGCTACGGGCACGGCACAGTGCTGCCGGGCACGCTGTCGCTCAGCCCCGAGCTGCTGGCGCAGGTGATCCGCTCGTACGCCGAGTGGGCGGCGACCTCCGGCCTGACCCGGCTGCTGTTCGTCAACGCGCACTTCGGCAACGCGGCGGCACTCGGCATCGCGACCGACCACCTGCGACTGTTCCGCCCCGATCTGCGGGTCGGCTGGGTCGACTGGTGGGCGGCCGACGCGGAGGTGCTGGCCGAGGTCAGTGCGGACGGCGAGGATATCCACGCCAACCGCGCCGAGACCTCGATGGTCATGGCCCTCGCCCCGGACCTCGTCCACCTCGACCGCTGCGCCGAGGGGGACGACCCGGACCGCACGGGCGAGCTCGTCTTCCGATACACGGCCCCTGCGCTGTCCTCCAACGGCGTCACCGGCCGGCCTTCCGAGGCGACCGCAGAACTCGGCCACGCACTGCTCGCGCGTGTTGCCGAGTCCATCGCCGCCCGCGTGCGCCGCGGACGGACAGAAGAACCCCCGCTCGGCCTCGCCCCCGTACCTCACCTGACCACCCCCTGACAGGAGCCAGACACATGGACACCACACGAGGAATCGACCCGGCCCACGCCGAGCTGGCGGCCGAGCTGTCGGCCGAGGGAGTGACGTACGCCGTCGGCGGGTGGATCGACGTCCACGGCCGCAGCAAGTCCAAGGTCGTCCCGATCGATCACCTGCCGAACATGTTGGCCGGCTCGGAGCGCTACACCCCCCGCGGCATCAGCGGCCTGGGTGAGATGACACCCAACGAGGACGAGTCCGTCGCGATGCCGGATCCGGCGACGCTGCGGGTCATGCCCTGGGACCGTCGCTTCGCCTGGATGGCGGCTGACCTCCTCTTCGACGGCGACGAGCCGTTCGTGCACTGCCCACGTTCGATCCTCAAACGTCAGATCGCCAAGGCTGCCGACGCCGGCTTCGCCTTCAACCTCGGCGTGGAGACCGAGTTCTTCGCCTTCGACCCGGCGTCCCTCGAGCGCACGGACGGCTACCTGGTTCCCGCGGCGCGCAGCGGTCGGATGAGGCCCACCCCCGCCTACGACCTGGAGTCCACCCTCGACGCGATGCCGTTCCTCGACGCGATGGTCAGTGCGATGCAGGAGTCCGACTTCGGCGTCTACAGCTTCGACCACGAGGGTGGGGACGCGCAGTTCGAGTTCGACTTCGACTACGCGCCGGCGCTTGTCATGGCGGACCGCATCTCCTTCTTCAGGCTGATGGCGCGCCAGATCGCGAAGCAGCACGGACTGCTGGCGACGTTCATGCCCAAGCCGTACACGGAGTCCTGGGGCAGCGGCCATCACTACAACATGAGCCTGGAGGACATCCACACCGGCGAGAACCTCATGCGCGACGACGGCGATGTCCGGGGTAAGGGCTGGAGCAAGGTCGCCTACGCGTTCACCGCCGGGATCATGAAGCACGCCGGTGCGCTCGCGGCGATCAGCACGCCCACGGTCAACTCCTATAAGCGCCTCAACCCGCGGCTGGCCGACGGCAGCGCCTCCTGGGCCCCGGTCTTCTCGGCCTACGGCGAGCAGAACCGCTCCTGCATGCTGCGGCTGCCCAAGAACCGCCCGGCGGTGGAGAACCGGGTCGTCGACTCCGCGGCCAACACCTACCTGGCGTCGGCGTTCATGCTCGCGGCCGGGCTCGACGGCGTCGCGAAGGGCATGGACCCGGGCGACCCGGTCGACGCCGCGCTCACCGACGGACGCAGCCAGCTCGGCGTCAACAGCACGCGGCTGCCGCGGACCCTGCTGGAAGCGATCGAGGCCTTCGAGGCGGACGAGCTGGTGCACGAGGTCTTCCCCGGCGGCTTCGTGGACGACTACGTCGATATGAAGCACGCCGAGTGGGACGAGTTCCACGCCCAGGTCACCCCCTGGGAACGCGAGCGCTACCTGCTGGGGCTCTGATGACGACACGCCCGGTCGCCGTCGTCACCGGGGCGAGCCGCGGGCTCGGCCGGGGGATCGCCCTCGCACTGGCAGACGTCGGCCATGACCTGGTGATCGGCTACCAGGGTGACGAGGCCGGGGCGGAGGGCACCGCCCTGGCAGTGCGCGAAAGCGGCGGACGTGCCCTTCTTGTCCAGGGGGACATCCGGGATCCGGCAACGTCGACCCTGCTCGCCAAGGCTGCCGTCGAGGAGCTCGGGGATCTGGGTGTCTGGGTCAACAACGCCGGCGTCTCGCTCCTCGCGCCGATCGAGAGCACGGCCACCGTTGATCTCGAGCGCATGCTCGCGGTCAACGTCATGGGCACCCTGCACGGGCTGCAGGCCGCCGGCCGGGTGATGCGCTCCCGGGGCGGTGGGCGCATCGTCAACCTCGCGAGCGACCTGGGTGTGCAGGGCGGCGCTCTGCTCGGTGCCTACGCGGCCACGAAGTTCGCCGTGGTCGGCCTGACCCAGTCCGCGGCCCTCGAGTTCGCCGCCGCGGAGATCACCGTCAACGCTGTCTGCCCCGGCACCAGCGAGACCGACATGGTCCGCGAGGAATGGCGAACCCAGTCGGCACTCACCGCGCAGACTCCGGAAGCTGTCCGCGCCTCCTACCTGGCGGCGATCCCGGCGGGCCGGTTCTGCACCCCGGCGGACGTCGGCGCGGTGGTCGCCTTCCTCGCCGGCCCCGCAGCTGCCTACGTCACCGGCCAGTCCCTCTGCGTCAACGGCGGCTCGGTCCTGCACTAGCCGTCCTCCCCAGCGTCCCATCCACCCGAGAGGTCAACATGAAACTCACGCGCAAGACACGACCGGCCCTGCTGGCCGGCCTGGTAGTAACCGTTGCCCTCGTGCTGTCTGCGTGTGGGGGCAGCACGAACGCCAGCGGTGGCGGAGGGGCCGGTGACACGCTGCGGCTGGCGTTCGGCGCGGACATGCAGGTGCCCGACCCGGACATCTTCTACGAGATCGAGGGCAATGCCGTGACCACCTCGGTCTACGAAGGCCTGGTGCGCTACAAGCCCGACTCGAAGGAGATCGAACCGGCCCTGGCGTCCGCCTACACGGTGTCGCCGGATGGCATGACCTACACCTTCACCATCAGGCCTGGCGTCACCTTCCACGACGGCACGCCTCTCGACGCCGCGGCAGCCAAGGCCAGTTTCCAGCGTCGCCGGGACGTCAACAGCGCACCGGCGTACATGCTGACCGACGTCCAGGCCATGACGACGCCGGACCCGATGACCTTCGTCGTCGCGCTCGACAAGCCCGTCAGCGCTTTCCTCGACTATCTGGCCGCGCCCTACGGGCCGAAGATGGTCAGCCCGACGCTGGTCCGGGCGAACGCAGGCAGTGACTTCGCGCAGAGCTACCTCAAGGACCACGACGCCGGCACCGGGCCGTTCACGATCAGTGAGTTCGTCAACGGCCAGCGCTACGTGCTCAGCCGTTACGACGGCTACTGGGGCGGGCCCGCGGCTTTCAGGCAGGTCGTCATCTCGATCATCCCGGACACCTCGACCCAGCGGCTGCAGCTCGAGGGCGGCCAGCTGGACATGATCCAGCACGGGTTCACCACCGACGACATCAACGCGTTCCGCGCCAACCCGGCGTTCACCGTCACGGACTACCCGGCGGTCTTCAAGAGCTTCCTGTTCCTCGACCAGAACAAGGGCGTCTTCGCCAACCAGGCGTTGCGGCTGGCGGTTCGGCAGGCACTCGACCGGGCCGACCTGGTCAAGACGGTCTACGGCGACCGCGCCGCCCCCAGCACTCAGGTCTACCCGTCGGCGCAGCAGGTGGGGGGCGGCTCCACCGGGGCACCGGTCGACCCGTCGGTGCTCAAGCGTCTGGTCGAGGGCATGGGCAACAAGAAGGTCGACCTGGCCTACGTCAACGACGACTCGACCAACCAGCGCATGGCTGAGCTCGTGCAGACCAAGCTTGCCGCCGCCGGAATGCAGGTCACCACGCGCCCGATGCCGATGGCCCAGGCCTTCGACCTGCCCAACCAGCCGGTGGCAGCCCGCCCCGACATGCTGCTCGCCACGCTCAACCCGGATGCCGTACACCCCGACACCTACGCCCGGATCTTCATGAGCACCAAGGGGTCGCTCAACTGGCTGCAAGGTTCGGTGCCCGCCGCCGACGCAGCCATGGACGCCGGACTGGTGAGCAATGACCCGGCGACGGTCGCGCGCTCCTACGCTCAGGCGGGCGACGCCATCGCCGCGTCCGGGCTGTGGCTCGACCTAGCGGACGTCAAGGAGACGATCATCGCCCGCAAGGGGATCACCGGCCTGGTCCATCAGCTGCCGACACTCAACACCGTGCGGCTCGGCGACCTCAAGACGCGATGACGGTCATGGCAGCGGAGAGGGTGGCGGTCGTCCCCGCCCGCGACGAACCGCTGGTGCGGGTGGAGGACCTGCACGTCACCTTCACCCGCAAGGGCAGCGAGGTGCGCTCGCTGCGGGGGGTCTCCCTGGAGATCGGTCGCGGCGAGATCCTCGGTCTGGTGGGCGAGTCGGGGTCCGGGAAGAGTGTTCTCGGGCTCGCGATGCTCGGTCTGCTCCCGAGCTCGCCGGCACCCAGGACCTCGGGTCGGATCGTCGTCGCCGGGACGGACGTCCTGACGGCCTCGGCGGAGCAGCGGCGGTTGCTTCGGCGCGACCACCTGGGCGCCGTGTTCCAGGACCCGATGACCTCGCTCAACCCGACGATGCGGGTCGGTCGGCAGATCGCCGAGAAGGCCGGCTCGCAACAGGAAGCGCTCCGGCTGCTGGACGCCGTCGGTGTGCCCGAGGCAAAGACCCGGCTGCGCGCGTACCCGCACGAGCTGTCCGGGGGCTTGCGCCAGCGCGTCATGATCGCGATGGCGGTGGCCGGCAGCCCCTCGCTCATCGTCGCGGACGAGCCGACGACCGCGCTCGACGTCAGCGTCCAGGCGCAGATCCTCGAGCTGGTCGTGGGGCTGCGCGACGAGCTGGGGTGCTCGTTCGTCTTCGTCACGCACGACCTGGGTGTGGCCTCGGAGATCGCGGACCGGATCGCGGTGCTCTACGGCGGCAAGTTGCTGGAGGTCGGTCCCACCGAGACCGTGCTCGAGGCTCCGCGGCAGCCGTACACGATCGGGCTGCTGCGCACCCGGCTGTCGCCCACCTCGGACCGGGATCATCCGCTGCCCACGCTCAGCGGGGAGCCACCGGACCCGCGTGAGCACCCGCCGGGCTGCCCGTTCGGACCGCGGTGCGCCCTCCACGTCGCCGTGTGCGACGAGCCGGTGCCTCTCGTCCCCGTGGGGCCTGCCCACGTCGCGGCCTGCGCCCAGCCCAAGCGCCTGCTCGAGCTGGAGCAGGAGCGCAGGGTCGAGCAGCAGTGGCCCTCGGAACCCGTGTTCCGGCAGGTGCAGCACAAGTACCCGGGCGTCGTCCTCACCGGCATCAGGAAGGCCTTCCCGCAGCGCGGCGGCACCGTGCTCCACGCGCTGGACGGCGTGGACCTGCAGGTCAAGCCCGGTGAGTGCCTGGCACTGGTGGGTGAGAGCGGCAGCGGCAAGTCCACCCTGCTGAGGGTGGTCGCCGGTCTCGTCCCCGCGGACTCCGGTGAGATCGAGATGGGTCGCGGGGGGCGTCCCCAGATGGTGTTCCAGGACGCCGGGTCCTCGATGACGCCGTGGTCGACGATCGGGGACCTGCTGACCGACCGCTTGCGCGCCGAACGGGTCCCACGGCGTGCGCGGGCGGCCCTCGTGCGGGAGGCCCTCGCGATGGTCGGCCTGCCGGGCGAGGTGGCGTCGGCGAAGGCGCAGCAGCTCTCCGGCGGACAACGCCAACGGGCCTCACTCGCCCGGGCGGTCATCGTGCCGCCACGGGTGCTGCTCTGCGACGAGCCCACCAGCGCTCTCGACGTCTCGCTCGTGGCCACCGTGCTCAACCTGTTGGGGAGACTGCGGCGCGAGCTCGACATGGCCGTGCTGTTCGTCACCCACGACCTTGCTGCCGCGCGGGTTGCCGCAGACCGCATCGCGGTGATGACGAAGGGCCGGATCGTCGAAGAAGGTCCGGCTGAACGGATCGTCGGGGCGCCCACCCACCCCTACACGCGAGCGCTGCTCGACGCGGCCCCCCGGCCGGGACGACGGCGCGCAGGCAAGCAAGGAGCTGCGTGATGACAACAGCAGAGGCTCTGCTCGGACCGACTCTGATGCGGCGCCGCGCTGGGGTGCGGACCACTCTGCGACGCGTCGGGCTCAGTGACACCGTCGTCCTCGCGGTGTTGGCGCTGGTCTTCCTCGTGGCGATCCTCGGGCCGCTGCTGGCCCCGGAGTCCGCCTCGGTGCCCTCGGGAACCCCGTTCGCGGCACCCGGAGCCGGACACCTGTTCGGGACGGACGAGGTCGGGCGCGACGTGCTGTCCAGGGTGCTGTTCGGCGTCCGCTCTTCCTGGCTGTCCGCGTTGGTGGTCATCGCCTCCGGCGTCGTCCTCGGCGGGCTCGTCGGACTGGCCGCCGGGGCCCTCGGCGGCTGGGTGGACGCCGTGCTGATGCGGATCACCGATGCTTTCCTCGCCCTGCCCGGCCCGTTGCTGGCCATTGCGGTCGTTGCGGCGCTCGGCCCCTCACTCACCCACACGCTGCTCGCCGTGATGATCGTCTGGTGGCCGTTCTACGCCCGGATCGTCCGCGGTGAGATCCGGGCGCAGGCAGCCCGGCCGTACGTGGAGGCGGCGCGCCTTGCCGGGGTGAGCGGTCCTCGGATCGCCTTCCGGCACCTGCTTCCGGGGGCCTCGGTCTCGACGCTCGTCGCCGCGAGCCTGGACATCGGCAACCTCATCATCACCCTGGCGGCGCTGTCCTTCCTTGGACTCGGTGCCCCCGCGCCGGCACCCGAGCTCGGTGGCATGGCTGCCCGCGGGCTGCCCTACCTGCTGGAGCACTGGTGGGTTCCGGTGATGCCCGGTGTCGCCGTCCTGGTGCTCGCCCTCGTCGCCAACCTCGCCGGCGACGCCCTCCGCAACCTGTTCGCCGACCGGTAGGAGACCGCCGTGCTGCGCTTCGTCCTCAAGCGAGTTGCCGCGACCATCGCGGTCCTGCTCTTCCTCACTGCGGTCGTCTTCGTCCTGCAGAAGAACACGCCGATCGACAGCGTGCGCGCCAAGCTCGGGGCGAATGCATCCCAGGAGCGGGTGGCCGCCGAGACCCACCGGCTCGGCCTGGACCAGCCGCTCGTCGTGCAGTACGTCCACTACGTCGGCGGACTCACCCACGGTGACTTCCAAGACTCCCTGCGCACCCGGAAACCTGTGTCGCAGGACCTGGCGACCTACCTGCCGGCGACCCTGGAGCTGGTGCTGGCGGCCATGTTCCTCGCGGTCGTGCTGGGCACCGCCCTCGGGATCGCGGCCGCAGCACGCTGGCGTGGCGCCGGTGTGCTGCGGCTCGTGCTCGTCACCGGGGCGTCTGCCCCGGTGTTCCTCCTGGCGTTGCTCGGGATCCTCGTCTTCTACCGCCAGCTCGGCTGGCTGCCTGCGACGGGACGGACGACCTTCTTCGACGCCCCGAGCTCGCCCACCGGGCTGCTGACGGTCGACTCCCTGGTCCACGGTCGCCTCGACGTGTTCTCCGACGCGATGAGGCACCTGGTCATGCCGGCCGTCTGCCTTGCGCTCGGGCCGGCCGTGGCGATCGCCCGCACCCTGCGGAGCTCGCTGCTGACCAACCTTCAGGCCGACCACGCGCGGACCGCTCGGGCCAAGGGCTTGCGCGACGTCCAGGTGCTGCTGCGTCACGGGCTGCGCAACTCGGCCGGCCCTGCGCTGTCGATGGCGGGGATCCAGGTCGGGTTGATGTTCGCCGCGGTCGTGATCCTCGAGTCGGTGTTCGCCTGGCCCGGCATCGGTCTCTACGTGGTGCAGTCGATCCCGCGAGGCGACTTTCCGGCGATCGCCGGAGTCACCCTCGTGTTGGGCGCGCTGTACGTGGTCGTGAACTCGATCGTCGACCTGCTGCAGGCAGCCGCAGATCCGAGGATTGCCCGGTGAGCGTCCGCCGGGTCATTCCGCTCACCCTGGGCTGGGAGGAGCTGCCGCTGGCGTACTCGCTGCACGGCGCCCCGCCGGAGGCTCGGATCCGTGAACCGGTGCCCGCGGTGCTGCTGGACACGGTCGACGGCTGGGTGCTGCTGGACACCGGGTTCAACGCCGCACTGCTGACCGATCCGGAGCTGCGCTCGCGCTACCACCCCGAGGGGGGAGACATCCACGCCCACCTGGCGCCCGGGGACGGTGCGCCGCTGGAGGCAGCGATCGAACAGGCCGGGCTCGCGCTCTCGGACATCGGCGCCGTGGCGGTGTCGCACCTGCACAACGACCACGCCGGCGGTCTCCACCACTTCGCGGGGCGTGACGTGCCCGTGCATGTGCAGGACGCTGAGCTGGCGTACGGCTTGGGTGCCGCCGACGCCGAGTCGCACGGGATCTTCCGCTCCGACTTCGACGATCCCACCCTCCGGTGGGTGCGGGCGGTCGGGGACTGCGAGATCGCCCCCGGCGTCTCGGCGGTACTGACCGCCGGTCACACGCCGGGCCACCAGAGCTTCGTGGTCGACCTCGCCGGCGGCGGCGGGTACGTCTTCGCCTTCGACGCGGCGGACCTGCAGGCCAACATCGACGAGGAGCGTCCGGTGGGAAGTGCCGTCGACGCGACACCGGAGTCGACCCTCGCTCCGATCCTGAGGCTCAAGGCGATCGCGGCCGAGCGGGGCTACCTGCTGGTACCCGGCCACGACCCCTCCGTCTGGCCGGCCCTGACCGCGGAGCTGGCCTGACGCGGGCCTGGGCCAGGCCGCCCTCACTATCGGTTGACCATGCGGCACGCACCGTGCCACTGTCACGCCATGCCAGCACCCAGCCGTGGCCGCTCCACTCGGGGCCAGCACCGTCGGGCGGCGCTGATCAAGGCCGCCGCCGAGCTGCTCCTGGAGCGCGGCATCACGGCCGTCAGCCATCGTTCTGTGGCGAAACGGGCCGAGCTGACGGTGGCGGCCACCACGTACTACTTCGCCTCGCTCGAGGAGCTGACGTACGAAGCCCTGAGCTCGGTTTTCGATCGCTGGACCGTCGAGACCCAGGGTCTGGTGGACCGGCTCCCGGCGCAGCTGAACGGCCCGACGCAGGTGGCGACGGCGGTCCTCGAGATTGCCACCGCCCGTCCGGCTGAGGCCTCGGCGCGCACTGCCGCCGGAGTCATGGCCATGTACGAGCGCTACCTCGAGGCGGGCCGCCATCCCGGTCTGCGCCCCCTTGTCCA
>DASVKO010000032.1:0-3015 GCA_036385355.1 Dermatophilaceae bacterium | reverse complement strand
GAATGCTCCCTGCCACCCTCGTCGCGATAGCGCGCTCGCCACTGCCCGTTTTCGCGTTTCTTGATGCTCGCCATGTCGCCTCCTGAAGGATCTGTGGCGCGGAGTCCCGAACGACGAGATCATCCGCTTGATCACTGGCGTCGCGCAATGCTCAGTCGCCGGCCCGTGGATGACGGGACTGTTCTTCAAGCCAGTGCATCACGTCGTTTCGCCAGTAGCGGACGGATCGGCCAATCCGGAAACCGCGGGGCCCAGTGCTGAGGTGGCGCCAGTAGCGCAGCGTCGCTTCCGGGACCCGGACGAGTGTGGCTTCCTCCTTGATCGTCATCAGCTCGTCGTCGGCGTGGGGGAGCGCTCGGTGCAGGGGATGTGATGTGGTGCTCATGCTGGTTCTCCTTGGTTCGAATCTGTCGGGTACGACTGGGGCTGGTTTCAGGTTGAGCCGCGAACGTCACCGACTTCGTTCCCCCAGGTATCGAATTCCAGGGGGGTGCGTCCAATGGTGCGTGCATCGTTGCAGGTCAGCGGACGTTCCCCCGAAAATCGAGAATGTTCCACCCTTCCGAATCTGAAGGGCCAAGATGAGGGGCTCGACGGGGCATGGCGAGAGAGATAAGGTTGTCTTATGACCTTGCTGGCGGAGTATCGGGATGCGCGACGCGATGAGGATGTTGCGCGGCTGCGTCGTGTCATTGCGCTTCGCGCGATGGTCGCCACGGGGATGAGCCAGCAGCAGGTCGGCGATGCGTTGGGTATCTCGCAGCCAGCGGTCAGTCAGCAGCTCCGGTACGCGCCCGACCTTGAGGCCGTCCGTCCCGACGAGCTGCTGGAGGCGGCTGCTCCTGTCCTGAAGGCGCTGGCGGCGGAGTATGGCTACCAGCGGCTGGCAGTGTTCGGCTCGGTCGCTCGCGGTCAGGCCCGTCAGGACTCTGACATCGACCTTCTCGTGGACGCGCCGCCAGGCACCTCGTCGTTCGCGTTCATCCGGTTCAAGCAGCTGATCGAGCAGGTCCTTGGCCGGGAGATCGACCTCATCTCCTACGGCGGTCTGAAGCCGAAGATGGACGATGACATCCGGCGTGACGCGGTCCTGCTGTGATGGATCGCAAGGCCGCCAAGGAACTGCTGCACATCGATGGCTGGCTCGATCGGTCCGCGCAGGTTGTCGAGCGTGGCAAGGATGCTTACCTCGCTGATGACCTCCTGCAGGAGGCGGGGGACTCGCTGATGATGAAGCTCGGCGAGGCCGCGAACCGGTTGTCGCGGCTCGACGTGCTCGCTCCCGACGGCGTCGAATGGGCTCTGGCCGTCGCCAACCGGAACTTCATCATCCACCAGTACGACCAGATCAACCGCGAGCTGACCTGGCTGACGTTGTCAGTTGACCTGCCGGCTTGGCACAAGTCGCTCACGCCGCTGGTCGACCAGGCTCGGGCCGCGCTCGACGCAGACACCGGCTGACTGTCTCGGCTCAGAAACTGATGCCCGGGCCGGCCCCGGGACGGCGCGAGAAGGTTGGAATGGGCTCGGGCCGCCGGCGAGAGACAGGTGCCGGGTCGTCGTAGTTGTCGAGGTGGTGCGGTTCAACATAGGGCTCGTACTTGGCTGCCTCTTGGGCGGCGAGTCTGGCGGCATGCGCGGGGCCGAGGTCGGTGCGGTTGCGGGCGAACGTGAGGGTCCACTGCTGTCGGGCGTCCTGGAGATCCTCGGCGACCAGGTGCGCAGTATTGGCCTCGCGGCCGCGGGTCATGGCCACGTACGCCGATGCCGCACCGGTGTGTTCGCCGAGAGCCAAGTGGGCGGTTCGGGTGGTCTCGCCCTGGGCCCCGTAGGCGGTTGAAGCGTAGGCGAGTTCGACGTACTGGACGGCGTACCGGGGCGGAAGCTTCCGCGTGCCCGCCGTCCCGACGAGGTGCATGGCGCCGTCGTCGCGCACCCCGGTGACAGTCCAGGTGTCGCGGTTGGCGACGCCGAGGTCGTAGTCGTTGCGCCGGGTGGCGACTCGGTCGCCGACCCCGATTCGCTCACCGCTGTCGGTGACCAGCACACGGGAGTCGTCGACCTGTCCGCCTGTGACGAGCCGCTCGCGGATCGCCTGATTGAGATCGGCCACCTGCTCGCGGGTATCGGCTACCACGAGCGCACCTGTGGCGGCTGCGTCGTCGGCCAGCGCTGCGGTGCGTGACGTCTCGTCGCTGTGGACGACGATCTGGCCGCGTTGGACGAGCAGGTCGAACACCGCTTCAGGATTCTCCCCGGAGCGCATGGCGAGGCTGAGCTTGGCGTAGTCGGGGTCGGCGAACCGGTGGACGTTATCCAGGGTCAGGCGCGCGTCGGGATCGGCGCTGTGGGCAGCGAGATCGAGGACACCGCCTCGTCCGACGGCGGGCAGTTGATGGCGGTCCCCGACCAGCGCCAGACGCGCGCCAGTCTCGTCGGCAATGGTCACCAGCGCGCGGGCGGTGTCCTGGTCCAGCATCCCGGCCTCGTCGATCAGCAACAAGTCACCCCGACAGCCACGATCCACGATGGGTACTTCGCCGCCTGGTGGCCCGGGCCGCCCATGGCCCCAGCCTCGCCGGAGGAGCCCACGTACACGCTGATCCTGAGGGACGGCACCATCAGGGCCGCCATCCCGATACAGCGGCTTTGGTCGAAACGCCAGTGATCGAGACTGGAAGCGATGCAAGAAGGGGCTCAACTGCTGCCGGCAACGGCCGATGCCCGCCCGCCGTGCACCAGAACCGGACGACCTCGGAGCCCAGGTACACCAACGTGGCAGATGCGGATGTTCGTCCTGCTGCCGCCATCACGGTTAGCCCTTGGCGCGGCCTGCCGTCTGGTTCCGTAGAACGAGAACAAGCCAGGTCACTGCGACCGCCATGCCTAGAAGGTCGACGTATTACCGCAGAATCAAGGGCGTCTACGGCGTCGCCAGGGCGATCGGCAGAGCCGACCCTTGACCCTGCTTCTGCGCACCAGGGATCCGGCATCTGTGCGAAGGACGTCAGGCAT
>DASVKO010000031.1:0-21277 GCA_036385355.1 Dermatophilaceae bacterium | reverse complement strand
GGCCAGAGACGACACCGTCAGGACGACGATGCCGTTGGAGAAGGCCAGGCGGTGACCGCGTTTGGTCAGCCAGCGCGGCAGGAAGCCGTCAGCGGCAACGAAGTTCGCCAGGAACGGAAACCCGTTGAACGGTGTGTTGGCTCCGGTGTAGAGGATCAGTGTCGTGGCGAGCTGCACCAGCAGGAAGCCGACGTGCCCGGCCACGCTATCCCCCAGCACCGCCTTGGCGACCTGCGAGATCACGGTGGGCGAGCCGGTTTCGTACGCCACCGCGTGGGTGGCGTGAGCCAGCCAGGAGACTCCGGCCACGAGCGTGCCGAGGATGGCGCTCATCACCACCAGCGTCGTGCGGGCGTTCCGGCCCCGGGGGCTCCTGAAGGTGCTGACGCCGTTGGAGATCGCCTCGAGCCCGGTCAGCGACGACCCGCCGTTGGCGAAGGACTTCATCAGGATGTAGATGGCACCGAAGCTCAGCAGGGAGGCGCCGTGGCCCAACGGCCAGGCGCCGGGGGCGCTGGCCGGGTCATAGTGCGGCAGGTCTCCGAGCAGTTCCCGCACGAGGCCACCGATGATGACCACGGCCATGGAGGCGACGAAGAAGTACGTCGGAAAGGCGAAGGCCCGACCGGCCTCGCGCAGCCCGCGCAGATTGCCGTAGAAAAGGATCAGCACCACTGCGACGGTGATCTCAAGGCTGTAGGGCACGAGCCACGGAATCGCCGAGGTGACGGCGTTGGTCCCGGCAGCGGACTGGACAGCCACCGTGACGATGTAGTCGATCATGAGCGCGACGGCAGCCACCTGGGCGACCACCGGGCCGAAGTTCTCCCTCGCGACGACGTAGGAGCCGCCAGCCTTCGTGTAAAGCATGACAACCTGCCGGTAACACAGGGTCACCAGCACCAGGACGACGAGGACGATCAGCGTCACCGGCAAGAGCAAGGTGTATGCCGCGAGCCCGAACGTCGGGATCAGGATGAGCAGGATCTGCTCTGAGCCGTATGCCGACGACGAGATGCAGTCACTCGAGAGAACGCCGAGGGCAAGCTTCTTGGACAGTGTCTCGTGCTGGAGCTGGTCCGTGGTCAGCGGCGGCCCCAGGACCCGCCTCTTGAGCCGATAGCCAGGCTGCTCAGGCAGATCCGCCCACCCTGCCAACGCTGCGGGCGCGCCCGGCGCACTGGGCGCACCATTGAACTCCGCCTTCTCGGTCGCCACATCTTGAGCCTAGGGCCCGTCAACAGCCAGCTGACCATTCGGCGTTAAGGAATCGTCAAGGTTTCGGAGCACAGGGACCGAAGGCTGATGAGGGCTCGCGCGACAGGTCAGAGGAGGGCCGGCTGTCAGCCTCAGCCGACGTTGACCGTGACGGTGTGCCAGCCGGTGGCGCCGTCCGGCGCGGGCGGTGCCTGGGCCTCGGTCTGCACCACGCCCTCCGCGTCAGTGGCTCGCACCGTGATCGTGTGGTTGCCCTTCACTGCCTGCCACGGGAGCACCCACTGACGCCAGGAGTCGATCGTGGGCTCTTCGGCCAGGCGAGCCGGCTGCCACGGACCGTCATCGACCCGCACCTCGACGGCCCTGATTCCGCGATGCTGGGCCCAGGCGATCCCGGCAACAGCCACCGTGCCCGCGCTGACCCGGTCACCGGCCCGCGGGACGTCGATCCGGGACTCGGTCTTGACCGGGCCCCGCTCGGACCAGCCGCGAGGGGTCCAGTAGCCCTGGTCACCGGCAAAGGTGGTCACCAACAGGTCGGTCACCCACTTGGTCGCCGAGACGTAGCCGTACAGCCCGGGAACGACCAGCCTCACCGGGAAACCGTGCTCGAAGGGCAGCGGCTGGCCATTCATGGCGATCGCCAGCAGCGCGTTGCGGTCATCGGTCAGAACCGACAGCGGCGTGCCGGCGGTCCACCCGTCGCTGCTGGTCGACAGCACCATGTCGGCCCCTGCTCTGGGACCCGCCATCGCGAGCAGCTCACGCACCGGCCACCCGGTCCAGACCGCGTTGCCCGTCAGGTCACCGCCCACCTCGTTCGAGACACACATCAGGGTGACGAGCGAGTCCTGCATCGGCTTGGTGAGCAGGGTCGCCCAGTTGATGGTGACCTCGCGGTCGACCAGCCCATGGACTTTTAGCGACCAGCCGGCGGTGTCGAGCCGGGGCACGACCAGCGCCGTGTCGATGCGATAGAAGTCCGCGTTCGGCATGACGTACGGCGTGATCCCGGTGACATCCAGCTGCGCACCGGCAGGGATCGTCACCGGTTTGACGGCCTTGGGCAGGCGGACGGCAGAGCGGGATACGGCTGCCTGGCCGGATCCTTGCCCCAGCGACTGACCCAGCGTGGCAGCGGTGACCCCTGCGACGGTGAAGCCTGCTCCCCCCAGGAGGAAATGACGTCGGTCGACGTCGCTTCCTGACGCGCCTGCTGCTCCCCGCTGCCACAGGACGGACAGGGCCCAGAGACCGGCCACCGTGCCGAGCACGGTGGGCAGGAGGTCGAAGCTGCCCGAATGGGGTCGGGTGGCAACCGCCAGCGTGCCGATGGCGCCGAAGGAGGCAAAGGCCACCAACCCGGCCGTGGGCCGACGCGCCCCCACGATGCCGATGACCGCACAGACGGCCGTGAGAACCAGTGCCATCCCGACGATCAGTGCCAGCTTGTCGGAGGTGCCGAAGGTCGCGACCGCAAAGTCCTTCAACCATGGCGGGGTGCGGTCCACGAACGCGTCCCCGACGGCGACCAGCGGCGAGGGTGTGCCCCCCGCCAGGCCGGCAGCCGTCATCAGGCTGGCCAATATGGTGGCGATGCCCAACGTGAACACGCCGGCCACCACGCCGACCGCGGCTGACCATGATCGCTTCATCCGGTCAGCCTGACACGCCACCCCGGGTGTGCCGCAAACCGGACGCTACTTGTCAGCGAAGCACTCACGCAGGTCCGCCGCCAGCAGCCGAAAGGCCTTGGCGCGGTGGGAGATCGCGTTCTTCTCCTCGAAGGTCAGCTCGGCCGAGGTCCGGGTGTCACCATCGACCACGAGAATCGGGTCGTAGCCGAAGCCGTTGTCTCCGCGAGGCTCGCGGGCCAGCGTGCCCGGCATACGGCCCTCGCGAACCACCACGGTGCCGTCCGGCAGCGCGAGCACCGCGGCGCAGACAAATGCCGCCGCGCGATTCTCGTCGGGGACGTCGTAGAGCTGGCCCAGGAGCAGCTCGAGGTTGGCCCGGTCCTGGCCCTGGGTGCCTGCCCAGCGAGCGCTGAACACCCCGGGGGCACCGCCCAGGACGTCGACCGCCAGCCCGGAGTCGTCTGCCAGGGCAGGCAGCCCGGTCGCCCTGGCTGCGGCAACCGCCTTGAGCGTGGCATTCTCCTCGAAGGTCACGCCGGTCTCGATCACGTCGGGAAGGTCGGGGAACTCACCCATGCCGAGGATCTCGAGGTCGAGCTCGGTCATCAGGTCGGCCAGGAGCGTCTGGAGCTCACGGACCTTGTGGCCGTTGCGGGTGGCCAGAACGATCTGCCTCATGAGCTGACCTCTGAGAAGTCTGCAAGGGCTGCGGTCTGGAGCTCGGTGAGCTCGGCACAGCCAGCGGTGGCCAGATCGAGCAGCGCATTGAGCTGGTCCCGGTCGAACGGCTCGGTTTCTGCGGTGCCCTGGATCTCGACGAATGCGCCCGTCCCGGTCACCACGACGTTCATGTCGGTCTCGGCCGTCGAGTCCTCGGGATAGTCCAGGTCCAGGACCGGCACGCCCTTGACCATGCCGACGCTGACGGCGGCGACCGACCCCTTGAGCGGTTGGGCGTTCTTGGCGATGGCCCCACTGCGGCGGCCGGCCTCGATGGCATCGGCGAGCGCCACGTAGGCTCCCGTGATCGCGGCGGTCCGGGTCCCCCCGTCAGCCTGGAGCACGTCGCAGTCCAGCACGATCGTGTTCTCTCCCAGGGCCTTCGTATCGATCACGGCTCGAAGGCTCCGGCCGATCAGCCGCGAGATCTCGTGGGTGCGACCGCCGATGCGGCCCTTGACCGACTCGCGGTCGGAGCGGGTGTTCGTGGCCCTGGGGAGCATGGCGTACTCGGCGGTGACCCAGCCCTCGCCGCTGCCTTTGCGCCAGCGCGGCACCCCCGGGGTGAACGACGCCGCGCACAGCACGCGGGTCTTGCCGAACTCCACGAGGACGCTGCCCTCGGCGTGGTCGAGCCAGTTTCGGGTGATCACGATGACGCGAAGCTCGCTGGGATCGCGTCCATCGTGACGTACGTCGTGTTGAGTCATGACCCCAAGGCTAGGCGCTCGGGCTTAAAGCTCGTAGATGGCGTCCGGCACGGCAAGCTCGACGTCACCCGGCCACAGGGCAGCCGCCTGAGCCCGGCAGAGCGCGGGATCGTTCCACGGAGGGATGTGGGTGAGCATCAGGCGGCGTACTCCCCCGGCGTCCACCGCGGCCTGAGCCGCCCGGCTGCCCGACAGGTGAATCCCCTGCGCCGTGTCGCGGCCATCGACGAACGCCGAGTCCGCCAGGGCCAGGGTCGCGTCGTGAAAGAGGACGTTCAGCCCCTCGCAGGTGTCCGTGTCGCCGGTGTAGGCCAGCACCTCGCCGTCGGCCTCGACCCGCAGTCCGTATGCCTCGGCCGGGTGGCGGACCAGGTGGGGCGTCACCGTGAAAGGCCCGATCCGGACAGCCTGGCGATCGGAGAGGACCCGGAAGTCGAACTCGCGGCCCATGTCGTCCGGCGGCGTCATGTCGTAGGCGCGGGCCATCCGCTCGCCGGTGTGCGGGGGTCCGTACACCGGGATACGGGTGCGCGTGACGATCAGGGGGCTGTGCTTCTGGACGACGTACAGGCCGCAGAGGTCGAGGCAGTGATCCGCGTGCAGATGGCTCAGCACCACGGCATCGATGGCCGCAGGGTCGACATGGCGCTGCAGGGCTCCCAGAGCGCCGTTGCCGAGGTCCAGAACGAGGTTCCAGGTGCGACCCTCATGCTCGGCCTGCACGAGGTAGCACGAAGCAGGCGAGGTCGGCCCGGCCAGAGAGCCGGAACAGCCCACGATGGTCAGCCTCATCGGGTCAGCACCACCGGATCCGCACTGGCGCCCACGACCTCGGGGCCGAGGAACCGGTGGGCGAGACGCTCGAACTCGACCGGGTCGCCGGTCGTGCGAAACTCGTGCACCGGCGCCGGCAGCTCGCCGGACCGCAGCATCCCGGCATCGGCGAGCACCCGGTACACATCCTTGGCGGTCTCCTCGGCCGAGGACACCAGGGTGACGTCCTGGCCCATGACGTAGGAGATGACGCCGGTCAGCAGCGGGTAGTGCGTGCAGCCGAGAATGAGCGTATCGACGCCACGGGCCACGATGGGATCGAGATAGGAGTGGGTGACCGCGAGCAGCTCGTCGCCGGAGGTCACGCCGGACTCGACGAACTCGACGAACCGAGGGCATGGCCGGCTCATCACCGAGATCTGCGGAGCGGCCGCGAACAGGTCGACATACGCCTGGCTCTGATGGGTCGACTGCGTGGAGATGACTGCGACCCTGCTGTTGCGGGTGGCGGCGACGGCCCGGCGGACCGCGGGACGGATCACCTCGACGACAGGGACGTCATAGCGCTCTCGGGCGTCGTGCAGCGTCGCGGCCGAGGCTGAGTTGCAGGCGATCACCACAGCCTTGACGCCACGGTCGACCAGCCGGTCAAGGCATTCGAGGGAGAACTTGCGAACCTCGGCGATGGCACGCGGGCCGTAGGGCGCCCGGGCGGTGTCACCCAGGTAGAGCACCCTCTCGTGCGGTAGCTGGTCGAGCACGGCCCGCGCTACCGTCAGCCCGCCCAGGCTGCTGTCAAAGATCCCGATCGGTGATTGTGCCACGGGTTCGAGGGTAACCGCGGGGACCCGCCGATCCTGTATCCCGGCGCCGTACGCTCTGTCACACGTCCATGAGGGCCTGGATCAGGGACTCCTGCAGCCAGGTCAGGAAGTCGTAGGACGCCGCGAGGTAGAGCTGGGGATCATCCTCCGATGCCGCCTCCAGCCGATCCTGGAGCGCATCCGCATCCTCGTCGCTGTGCAGCCCGAGCCGCTCCCCCAGCAACAGCCGGACGTCGGTCAGCGCGATCACCATGGCCTGGGCCTGCTCCTGGTCCAGCCGGACCTTGTCACCGTCGGCGCCCAGCAGCGCAGAGATCGCGATGGCCAGGTTCGCTGCCTTGCCCTCCCGCAGACCATGCTCGGTCAGCCGGCGGAACTCGGCGGACAGTCCCGGGTCGTCGCGATGGGCGCTCGGCAGCAGCCGGTCCAGCGCCGGGTCTCGAGGCTCCGCAGGAGCGTCGTCGGCTCCGTCGGCCATGTCGGCTGTGTCGTAGGGGTCGGCTGTGTCCTCGATATCCTTCAGCCGGGGCAGCCCGAGCCTGGCCACCAGATCATCGAACGGGTCCCCGGTCGGCTCATGAGGCTCCGGGGCGAGGAACCGGTGAGTCTGCTCGAGGAGACTCACGACGACCTCGCGCTCACCGGCATCGAGCCGGGCAACGAAGCGGGCGCCCTTGCGCCTGAAAGCCCTTGCCACTCAGTCGTCCCTCTGCAAAGTGGCCCACAGTCCGTAACCCTGCAACGCCTCGGTGTCCCGTTCCATCTTCTCGCGGGGCCCGTTGGACACCACGGCCTTGCCCTTGAGGTGCACGTCGAGCATGAGCCTCTCGGCCTTCTCCCGCGAGTACCCGAAGTACGTCTGGAACACGTACGTCACGTAGGACATCAGGTTGACCGGGTCGTTCCACACCAGCGTGATCCACGGCCGGTCCAGGGACAGGTCCTCGGCGATCTCGGTCCGGGACAGCTCGGCGGGGGCGATGGACACGGTCCCACCCTAAACTGCCCAGCGTGACCCGTAACGCACTGTCGAGTACCGCACTGCTGACCGACCACTATGAGCTCACCATGCTCCAGGCCGCCCTGCACAGCGGCGCGGCGCGGCGACCCTGCGTCTTCGAGGTGTTCGCCCGGCGGCTCCCGGAGGGCCGCCGCTACGGCGTGGTCGCCGGCACCGGGCGCCTGCTCGAAGCAGTCCGCGCGTTCCGGTTCGGTGACGCGGAGATCGAGCGGTTGCGGGTCGCTGACGTGGTGGACTCCCAGACCCTGGACTTCCTGGCCGGGTACCGCTTCTCGGGCAACATCAGCGGGTATGCCGAGGGCGAGTGCTACTTCGCCGGGTCACCTCTGCTGGTGGTCGAGGGCACCTTCGCGGAGTCGGTCCTGCTCGAGACCGTCCTCCTGTCGATCCTGAACCACGACTGCGCGATCGCCGCCGCGGCCTCCCGGATGACCAACGCCGCCGGCGGGCGGCCGTGCATCGAGATGGGCTCGCGGCGCACCCACGAGTGGGCGGCCGTGGCGGCGGCCCGGGCGGCCTACATCGCCGGGTTCGCGACCACGAGCAACCTCGAGGCCGGGCGCACCCACGGGATCCCCACCGCCGGCACCAGTGCCCACGCGTTCACCCTGCTGCACGACGACGAGCGAACCGCGTTCGAGGCTCAGGTCGCCTGCTTCGGCCCGGGCACCACCCTGCTGGTCGACACCTACGACGTCGAGCCTGCGGTCGACCTGGCCGTCGAGATCGCCGGGGTCGGTCTCGGTGCCGTGCGGCTCGACTCGGGGGACCTTCTCGTCCAGGCTCGCGAGGTCCGGGCCCAGCTGGACGCGCTGGGGGCGACAGGAACTCGCATCGTGGTCACCTCGGACCTCGATGAGCACGCCATCGCCGCGCTGGCCGCTGCGCCCGTCGACGGGTACGGAGTGGGGACCTGCCTGGTGACCGGGTCCGGGGCGCCCACGGCCGGGCTCGTCTACAAGATGGTCGCTCGCGCGGACGACACCGGGCAGGTCCTTGACGTGGCCAAGCTGAGCAAGGACAAGGGGACGGTTGGCGGTCGCAAGTGGGCGATGCGACGGCTCAACGAGCGCGGTCAGGCCGAGGCCGAGGTCATCGGGACGGGTGCGATGCCCGCCACCGGCAGCGATCGCCCCTCCCCGCGGGGCAGACCGCTGCAGGCCAGAGCCCTGCTGGTCGACCTGATGCGTGACGGCGAGATCGTCGCAGACCTGACCCTTGAGGCCGCGCGCACCCGCTACCAGCAGTCGCTGGCCGAGCTTCCGGCCACAGCCCTGCAGCTCTCACGCGGCGAGCCCGTCATCACGACGGTCTTCGAGGAGAACCACCACTGATCCGAACGAGGGGCGTCGTCCGACCGACCTCATCAGGCCGGACGAGGTGGGCGGAGCTGGCCGGCAAGGGGATGGCACGCGAAGAACAGATCCGGCAGGCGTTGTCGGAGCAGGAGAAGAGCCAGCTCAACGCCCTGCTGCGCACAGTGCTGCCGTCCCCCGAGGACTGATCGGCGCAGACAGCCGGGCGACTATCCCCGGGCAGCCGCCGGGGCATCCGCCAGCGTGATCGAGACATCCGGTGTCGTCTCCAGCGTGTTGTGCACGGTGCAGTGGCTGGCGACGGCGAGCAGAGCGTCCAGGCGCTCGGCCGGCACACCCTCGGGGACGATGAGACGCAGATCGATCCCGGCGACCCGGGCAGGCCTGGAGCCCATCTCGAAGGTCGCCTCGACGGCCAGACCGTCGGTGGGCAGGTCGTGACGGGCGAGGTAGCGGCGGGCGTAGAAAGCCACGCACGAGGCGAGGCTGGCGATGAACAGCTCGGTCGGGGTGGGCGCAGTGTCCTCGCCACGGTCCTTGACCGGCTGATCCACCCGGACGACGTGGCCGCGGATGTCGATGTCGAACTTGTCGCCCCCACGGTGCTCGACCCGCATCGGTCGTACGTCAGCGGAGTCGGCAGGTGTGGAGTCGGCAGGTGTGGAGCTGTTCGCTGCGGTCATGAGGTGACCGTAGCGCCGATGCCCGGACGCAGCCAGCGCAGGCTCTCGGTGTCGCCGAGCAGCTCCAGCCGGCGCCACAGGACACTGCCGGGGAGCGCCTGGCTCGTGTGGCTGTGGCTGGCCAGGCGCTGGCGGACGCGGTCGACGCTCACCCGCAGGTCGATCTCATCTTCCCGGTGGCCGATGAAGCCGGCGCCGAGCTCCTGGTTCAGCTGTGCTGCCACCCCCTCCGGAAGCGTCCAGCCAAGGACCGGCAGGTCGAGCGTCTCCGCCGCCAGCAGCCCCGCCGCGGTGGCGGCGCTGTGGTCGGGGTGACCTGTCACCCCGGCGGCGTCGAAGACCAGCAGCCCCTCAGCGCCGCAGGAGTCAGCCGCGGCGACCGCCTCTGCGGCCAGCACTCCGCCGGGCAGCTCGCTCAGGCCACCGTCGGGGTGGTCCTTCAGCGTGGCCCGGGTCACGCCGAGAACGTCGGCAGCCGCCGCCAGCTCAGCCTCCCGCAGGGAGGCGAGGTCCCCGGGGGTTCCGTGCAGCGTCGATGCCTCGCCATGGGTGAGGCAGAGCACCTCGACCACCGCTCCGGCGCGGGTGAAGGCGTCAACGATGGCACCAAGACCGAAGGACTCGTCATCGGGATGGGCCACCACCGCCAGCACCGACCTCCACTCGGGCAGGACATCCGCACTGCGACTCATCCGGGTCGTGACTTCGCTGCTCATGGTTGGCTCCTCATCGGGCGGCCACCTGAGCTGCCACGGTCCTGGCGCTCACGGCCACGTGCCCTGATCACTCCACTATACCCCCCTGGGTATAGTGGAGGCCAGTCAGGCGTGGCGATTTCCGACCACCACCGCGACCGCCGCAACCACGCGGCATACGCTCCAGGGGTGAGCGCTCGCATGCCGATCCACAGCCCGCTGCTGGCCAGGGTCCGACGGTCCGTCATCGGCGATGACCAGGTGATGCCCGGCCCCTACGGGCCGCGGCGGGTGACCTATGCCGACTACACCGCCTCGGGCCGGGCCCTGACCTTCATCGAGGACTTCATCCGGGCGGAGGTGCTCCCCCGCTATGCCAACACGCACACCGAGTCCAGTGGCACCGGCCTGCAGACCACCCGGCTGCGTGAGGACGCCCGCGGGATCATCAGCGACGCCGTCGGCGGGGACGCGGGGACGGTGGTCATCTTCGCCGGCTCGGGCTGCACCGGGGCGATCGACAAGCTGGTCGGCATCCTCGGGCTGCGGATTCCCTCGAACCTGGACGACAGGTACCACCTCGGGGACACGATCGCGCCCGGGCAGCGGCCCGTCGTGTTCATCGGTCCCTTCGAGCACCACTCCAACGAGCTTCCCTGGCGCGAGAGCGTCGCCGACGTCGTGGTGATCCCCCAGGACGGCGACGGGCACATCGACTCCGCCTTCCTGGAACGCGAGCTGGTGAGGTATGCCGACCGGCCGCTGCGGATCGGCTCCTTCTCGGCGGCCAGCAACGTGACCGGCATCGTCAGCGACACCCACGGCATCTCGGCTCTGCTTCATCGCCACGGTGCACTGTCCTTCTGGGACTTCGCCGCGGCAGCACCCTACGTGGACATCACGATGTATGGCGGGGCGGGGCGAGACCCGCTCTGCTACAAGGACGCCGTCTTTCTCAGCCCGCACAAGATGATCGGCGGCCCCAGCACCCCGGGTGTCCTGGTGGTGCGCCGCGAGCTGCTGGACAACAGGGTTCCCGACGTGCCCGGCGGCGGCACCGTCGCCTACGTCAACCCCAGCGAGCACCGGTACCTCGACGACCCGGCCCAGCGCGAGGAGGGCGGCACTCCGGCGATCGTGGAGTCGATCCGCGCCGGGCTCGTCTTCCAGCTGAAGCAGGCGGTGGGCGTGGACGTCATCCGGTCTCACGAGGAGCACTACCTGCAGCGGGCCGTCGACTCCTGGCTGCAGGAGCCTGCCATCCAGATCCTGGGCAACCTCGACGCCGAGCGGCTGTCGATCATCTCGTTCGTCGTACGCGCCCCCAGCGGGCGGTACCTGCATCACAACTTCGTCGTCGCCCTGCTCAACGACCTCTTCGGGATCCAGTCCCGGGGGGGCTGCTCCTGCGCTGGCCCGTACGGACACCGGCTGCTGGGCATCGACCTGGACCGGTCGCGTGAGTTCGACCGCGAGATCGCTCACGGGTGCGAGGGCATCAAGCCCGGCTGGGCGCGGGTGAGCTTCAACTACTTCATCTCCGAGACCGTGTTCTCCTACATCGTGGAGGCCGTGCGAATCGTCGCGAAGGACGGGTGGCGCCTGCTCGGTGACTACCGGTTCGAGCCGGCCACGGGGATGTGGAAGCACCGCCGGGGTCCGGCCGAGCCCCCGCTGCGCCTCGGCCAGGTCACCTATGACGCGCAGGGATGCCTGCGGTACCCGCGGCACCACGACCGGGCGCCCGAGTCCGAGCTCGGCCGCTACCTCGAAGAGGCCAGGGCTGTCCTCGCGGCGGCAACCCCGGCGGCCGAAGTCCAGGTCGACGACCTGGTCTCAGCGGACTTCGAGCATCTGCGGTGGTTCGATCTGCCCCCCGTCTGCCTGGCCGACGCCACCGTGTGACATCGGCCAGGCACCAGAGGGCTGTTCCTGCCGGCCCCGGCTGACGGCTCGCCGGGGTCAGCTCCGCCCCGTGTCGGTCAGCTCCGCCCGGTGTCGGTCAGCTCGGCCAGGACGGTCTGCAGGTCACAGCTGGCATCGCGGTTGTAGGGCAGCTTGGACAGCAGCAGACCCATCACGCAGCTGTTCGTGAGGGCCGCCATGGCCAGGCCGCCGCCGATGGCCGCGGAGAGCCATTTCAGGTTCGGCACCACGGTGCTGGCGAGGACCCCCATGAGAACCAGCCCGCCGGCGACCAGCCGAACCTGTCGCTCCAGATCCCACCGGGCGGCCCCGCGGTTCACCGGAGCGTCGGTCGCCTGCCAGTCGAGCAGGCCACCATCCAGGACGTGGACGTTGGGCTGGACCGTCTCGGCGAGCAGCAGCTCGGCCTGGCCCGCACGGACCCCGGACCGGCAGACGAGCACGATGTCCTGGTCGAGGTGGCGGCCCAGCTCGTCCCGGTGTTCGCGCAGCAGATCCAGCGGGACGTTGTAGGAGCCGGGGATGTGCACGGCCGAGAACTCGGCGGCGGTGCGCACGTCGAGCACTCGCGGACCGTCCTCGGCTGCGATCCAGTCGCGCAGGGTGGCGACGTCGAGGCGGGCGGGCATAGGACGGGTGACAGGCTGTGTGATGAGATTTCCTTCTCTGTGGTTCGTCTTCGGATGTCGGTTGTCATCCGAGCTGGGGAAAGCTGCGGGCGGCGGTGTAGAGCGCCACCGCGACCAGGAGCACGGTGAAAGCCGCGGTCAGCCGTTCGGGACGCACCCGGGTGGCGAGCCGACCTCCGGCGAGGCTGCCCACGATCGCGGCGAGGGTGAACACGCCGATGAGGGGCCAGTCCAGGGTGACACCGTGCCCGGCTCTGGAGACCAGGGCTGAGGCGCTGTTGATCGCGATCACCAGCAGTGAGGTGCCCACTGCCACCGGCATCGTGAAGCCGAGCGCCAGGACTAGGGCGGGGACGACGACGAAGCCCCCGCCGACGCCGAAGAAGCCGGTGAGCAGCCCGACCCCGGACGCCGTGATCAGCACCTTCAGCGCGCGCGGACAGGCGCAGGCGAACGACGGCCGGAACATGAGGATCGGACCGTCGGTCACCCCTTCGTCCGTTGCCGGGGGGCTGCCCCGGCCGCGCCGGCCGCGCACGAACATCATCGCGGCGACCACGAGCATGAGCACCGAGAAGGCAGACATCAGGGCAGCAGGTGCGACCGACGCCGACAGCCGCGATCCGACATAGGCGCCGCCGATGCCGAGCACTCCGAAGACCAGCCCCTGAGCGACCCGGACCCGGCCCTCCCGGTGGTGAGCCGTCATCCCCGCCAGGGCGGTGAGCCCCACGATGATCAGGGACCCGGTCGTGGCGGCCTGGGTGTCCTGGCCGAGCAGGTAGACCAGCGCCGGCACGGTCAGGATCGACCCGCCGCCGCCGAGTGCACCGAGCGTGAGGCCGATGATGAGGCCGATGGGGACTGCCAACGCAAGCAACAGGTATTCCTCAGTTCAGATCGCGGGGACGGCAGTGGACGCTGTCGGCAGGGTCAGGACACAGCCTCCGAGAGCCGGCCGGAACCGGTGACCAGCGGCAGCCCGGAGGCGGCGGCCTGCTCACCGTAGGAGTCGTCCACGGCGACCACCCGCACACCGTTGGCAGCCAGTATGGACGCGGCGATCGAGGCGCGATACCCGGCGGCGCAGTGGACCCACACCTCGCCGGCCGGCACCTCAGCCAGCCGGCCCAGGAGGTCATGAAGCGGGAGGTTGAGCGCGCCGTCGATGTGCGACTCAGCCCACTCCCCCGCTCGCCGCACGTCGAGGATGGACACGGTGCGATGGTGGCGAACCTGGGACAGATCGGCGAACGTGGCTCGGTCAAGGGTCCTCAACGGCCGGTCGGTCCACTGCTCCGGGGAGCCGGTGGCCGCGGCAGCCGGCCGGTCGATGCCGATCCGGACGAGCTCGCGCTGTGCCTCGGCGACCTGCTCGGGGGTCTCTCCCAGCAGGGTGACCGGGCTTCCCCACGGGATGACCCAGCCCAGGTAGGTGGCGAACTGGCCGTCGATACCGAAGTTGAACGTGCCCGGGACGAACCCTGCGGCGAACGCGGTCCTGGTGCGCAGATCCACGACCCACTCACCGGCCTCGATACGAGCTCGCAGTGCCGCGGCGTCGGCCGGCTCGGGCGCGCTCAGGTCGGCCGCGCCCGGACCCGCCGCGTTGGCCGGGCCCATCTGGGCGTAGTACGCCGGCCAGACGTCCAGGCCGGCGAGCAGCTCTGCGGCGTAGTCCTCCTCGGCCTGGGTGAGGGCCGGGTTGGTGCGCTTCTCCTGGCCGATCGTCGAGGAGGTCGCGTCGGACTGGGTCGAGGAACAGAAGCTGCCGAACCCGTGGGTGGGCAGGACCTGGGCCTGGTCCGGCAGCTCGGTGGCGAGCCGGTGCGCCGAGGCGAACTGGTGGTGAACCAGGGCATGGGTGTGGTCAGGCCCGAGCAGGTCGGGGCGCCCGGTGGAGCCGAACAAGAGCGACCCGCCGGAGAAGACGCCAACCTGTTCCCCCTCGGACTCCAGGGAGTAGGACAGGTGCGTGTAGGTGTGACCGGGGGTGGCGATGACCCGGATCCGCAGGACGTCGCTGACGTCGAGGACGTCACCGTCACGGGTCGGGACGCGCTCGTAGGCGACCTTGTCGTCCGCGTTGACGTGGTATGCCGCGCCGGTCAGCTTCGCCAGCGCCAGCCCTCCGGTGACGTAGTCGTTGTGGATGTGGGTCTCGAAGACGTGCGTGATCCGTACGCCTGCCGCGTCGGCGAGCTCGAGCACCCGGTCGATGTCACGCTGCGGGTCGACCACGAGCGCGACCTGGCCGTCATGGACGAGGTAGCTGCGGTCTCCCAGGGTGGGGGTCTCGATGGGGACGATGCTGACCATCAGGTGAGGTCCTCTCGGTTCGTTTCAGGGTGCGCCGGGGGCGCGGGACGTGGTGTCGCGGGATGTTCTGGCTGTTGCGAGTCAGGCTGTGTTCGGTCGGCGGCCCAGCACGATCGGGTGCCCGGCCTGGGCCCAGGCACCAGTGCCCCCGGTGACCGAGTACGCGTCGTAGCCAGCGCGCACCAGCAAGTTCGTCATCGCGAGGCTGCGGTTGCCGCTGGCGCAGATGAGGTAGACCGGCTTGTCCTTGGGAAGCTTCGGCAGGTGCGACGGAAGCTGTCCCATCGGGACCAGAGTGGCGCCGGGGACGTGGCCACCGACGTACTCGCCCGGCTCGCGGACGTCGACGACGATCGCGCCGTCGGAGTGGGCGGCGGCGAATGCCGACAGGGGAACTTCACGCATGTTGACTCCGTCTGTTGATGAGCGCTGACACAGATTAATGGATACCCACTGGGGTATCTGTCCATGGCCAACGCTAACCCACGCCGGGACATTCCGGAAGTTCCCGACCTCCCGGCTGGTCGACCGTCAGTCGGCCGCGCAGATGCCAAAGGGCCCATCCGGAATGTCTTTCGCCTACACTGGGTTATACCCCCCGAGGTATTGTTCAGACCATCGAGAAGGAGTCCTCATGACCACCACAGCACTCACCGCAGAGTCGTTCGAGCAGACCGTGCTCGACCACGACATCGTCCTCGTCGACTGGTGGGCGGCCTGGTGCGGCCCGTGCCGCGCCTTCGGCCCCGTCTTCGACAAGGCCAGCGACACCCACAAGGACATCGTCTTCGGCAAGGTGGACACCGAGGCCGAGCAGTCACTGGCGGCCTCAGCCCAGATCACGTCCATCCCCACCCTGATGGCCTTCCGCGAGGGCATTCTCGTCTTCAGCCAGCCAGGATCGCTGCCTGCCTCCGCCCTGGAACAGGTCATCACCCAGATCCGCGAGCTGGACATGGAAGACATCAGGTCCCAGATAGCAGCCAGGTCCGAGACCGCCCCAGCGGCGTCCTGACTCCCCGCAGACCGCGACTGGTCCCCCGCACCCGCAGTAGATCCCCTCACCCGCAACAAATCCCCGCACCCGCAACAGAGGAGTCACCATGGTTGAGCTGAACCCGGATGAGCTCGGCCCGGTGGTCAACCGGCTACGCCGGGCCGAAGGCCAGATCGGTGGTGTCCTGCGGATGATCGAGCAGGGCCGCGACTGCAAGGACATCGTCACCCAGCTGGTCGCGGTCAACCACGCCCTCGACCGGGCCGGCTTCGCCATCATCGCCACCAGCCTCAAACAGTGTCTGGCCGAGCCAGGCGGCGCCGACTCCGCTGACGCCCAGAGCCTGGAGAAGCTCTTCCTCTCCCTGTCCTGAGCCACCAGCCTGCGACACTGCTCTGCGGGGCGCTCCGATCCGAGAGAAGAACTCGAAGGGATGACCAATGGACAGCACGGCCTGGAACAAGCGGTATGAGGGCAGCGAGCTCGTCTGGTCCGCCGCACCGAACATCTTCGTCCAGCAGCTGACCGGGGACCTTCCGGCCGGCACGGCTCTGGACATCGCCGCCGGAGAGGGCCGCAACGCCCTGTGGCTCGCTGCCCGCGGATGGCAGGTCACCGCGGTGGACTTCTCCGCCGTGGCCCTGCAACGTGCTGCCTCGCTCGCGGAGCAGCAGCTGGGCAGCGACGCCGGAAGGCTGGTGACCCTCGAAGCCGACCTGGAGACGTGGGTCCCGCAGGAGCGTTCCTACGATCTTGTCCTCGTGGTGTACCTGCAGGTGCCGGAGAAGCAACGCAGCGCCGTCCTGCGAAGGGCTGCCGAAGCCGTGGCGCCGGGCGGAACCCTCTTGGTCGTAGGACACGACCTTGCGAACCTGACCTCCGGCCACGGGGGCCCCCAGGACCCCTCGGTGTTGTACCGCCCCGGTGACATCGTCGCGGACATCCAGCCGGCTCAGCTGGTCATCGTCCGAGACGAGACGGTCACCCGATCACTGACCGACGACCAGGGCCAGCCTGCGGAGGCGCTCGATGCGCTCGTGCTCGCCCGTCGAGCCATGGGCTGATCACCGAGGCGAGCCTGTCCGTCGCTCTTCGTGGTTGCCACCCGGCCGCGACTCTCGTACGTTACCTGCCAACCGTCCGCGAAACCTCAGGCAAAGCACTCACCAGTATACCCATGGGGGTATACTGGAGTCAGAGAACCACACCAGAAGGAGCACCACATGTGTAGTCCCGCCCGTTGCAACCGCTGCGGAAAGACCACCTGGTCCGGCTGCGGCCAACACGTCGACGCCGTGATGGCCCGGGTCGCGCCCCCGCAGCGATGCACCTGCAACCCCCAGGAGGAGCGTCCCGTGCGACGGTTCCCGTGGAGCCGAAGCTGAGCATCTGGCTGAGAACCTGAAAGACCGTCGGCACTCCGTGAAGTCAGGGAGCGCCGACGGTCTTTCGTCGGTCAGGTAGTGCCGACGGTCTTTCGTCGGTCAGGTAGTGCTCGAGGGGGTGCCCATCATGCCGCCGGAGGTGCTGCCGGCCGGGGCCTGCCCTGCGCCGCGGGGCCCGTGGCCCGGACCGCGCTCCGGTCGGGCGTCGTTGACCCGGTCGGTGATCCGCTCGGTGAGCCGGCTCTTCATCTTGTCGGCCTGCGCCTGGGTCATGCTGCCGTCCTTCACTGCGGCGGTGAGCTCAGCCTCCGTGGCGGTGACCATAGCCTTCACCAGTGAGCTGACGCTGACTTTCTGGGCCTTCGCCACGTCGGCCAGGCTCTTGCCGCCTTCCAGCGCGGCGTGCAGCTTGTCGGTGGTCATACCAAGGGCCTTCGCAGCCGCGTCCTGAGCCTTGTGCATGCCCATCCTGCCGAAGTGTCCGCCAGGACCTTCGGGCCCGCCGGGACCGCGCTTGGGCAGCTTCGTGTCGAGAGTGCTGGCGACCTTGTCGGCCTGCGACTGGGTCAGGGTGCCGTCGCTGACCAGGCTGCTGAGCGCGCTCTTGATGCCGGCGAGCCGGCTGGTCACCGCATTGTCCGAGGTGGTGGCCGAGGCGGGGGTCATGGCAACCGCGCCGACAGCGCCGGTCGTGAGAATGCCGGCGAGAACGAGTCCGGTGGTGCGCTTGAGCATGGGTCTCCTCGAGATCGGTTCGTGGTGCCATGCATCATGCACCGCGTACATGGGAAACTCCTGTATGCCCATGAGATCGGCCCATCTGGCCCGTGCGTTCTTCGTCGCGGCGGCCGTGACAGTCCCCTGGACCATCTTCGTGGCGATCTCGCTCCCTCGTCACTACACGGCCCATCACTACTGGCTCGGCTGGTTCGGCTTCGACGTCGCCCTCATCGCCGCCCTGGCGATCACCGGACGCTCGTTGATGCGCGGGGACGTGGTTGCGCACAGGTACGCGACGATCGCCGCGACCTTGCTCGTCGTCGACGCCTGGTTCGACGTGCTCAATGCCGCGACAACCACCGACCAGCTCGTCGCGGTCGCCATGGCAGCACTCGTGGAGCTCCCGCTGGCCTACATCTGCTGGCGGATCGCCTGGATGCAACCGGCCACAGACGGTCCGTCGTCGCCTCCGAAGGCCCACCAGCCCTAGGCTGGAGTCTCAGCCCTCCGGCAAGGAGCCCGATCAGGTGAGCCCATCCACGGATGACGCGACTGCCCGCGCACGGCGCGCCGGATACCGACGTCCGTACCGCACGGTTGCTGGTCACTGGCCAGTTCGTCCTGATCGGGATTCTCGTGCTGCTCCCCCGTCGCGACGACTGGCCGGTGCCCGCCGCCCTCACCACCACCTGCAGCGTCGCCACCGTCGTCGGCCTGGTCGTGATGGTCATCGGCGCAACAGGGCTCGGACGAGGCCTGACCGCCACGCCGTTGCCCAACGCCCACGCCCGGCTGCGCACGGGGGGCCTCTACCGGTACGTCCGGCACCCCATCTACAGCGGGTTGCTGCTCACGATGGCCTCGATCACGGTGGCCTCAGGCAGCGCGCTCCGGCTCCTCACGCTCGGAGTGCTGGTTCTGCTTCTCACCGTGAAAGCACGCTGGGAGGAGAAGCGCCTGGCCAGGCGCTTCGAAGGTTACGCCAGCTACGCCGCACGGACTCCGCGGTTCATACCGGTCCGGCTGCGCCGCTGACCGGCAGAGGCGGTGGCTCGTCAAGCGGGTTGCGAACCCCACCTGAAGCTGCACGCCAGGGCCAACAACCCCTCCGGATCCCTCAGGACGTCAGGGCCTGAAGAAGCTCGCGCACCTTGGCTGCGGTGGGGACCCGGCCGGACAGGACGACCTTCTCGTCGACCACCAGTCCTGGGGTGGACATGACTCCGTAGCCGATGATGGCGGGATAGTCCGTGACCTTCTCGAACTCGGCGTCGATGCCCAGGTCCGCGACCGCTTGGCGGGTCACCCGTTCCAGGTTGACGCAGTTGGTACAGCCGGACCCGAGGATCTTGATGATCATGGCGGTCTTCTTTCGGTAGGAGAGGGGACTGGTGGCAGGAGGGTGGGCTCAGGCCAGGACAGCGTTGAAGAGGTACCCCACGGCGACGATCCCGGCGCCGGTGACAGCCACGAACGTGAGGATGAGCGGGGGCTTCAGGACGCGACGCAGCAGGATGAGCTCCGGCAGGCTGAGGGCGACCACGGCCATCATGAAGGCGAGCAGGGTGCCCATCGGCAGGCCCTTGTCGTGCAGGGCCTGCACGAGGGGGAGGATGCCGGCGGCGTTGGAGTACAGCGGTATTCCGATCAGCACCGCGATCAGGACCGCGAAGGGGTTCCCGGACCCGGCGTACCGGGTGAAGAAGTCCTCCGGTGCCCAGCCGTGGATGGCCGCGCCGAGGGCGATACCGACCAGGAGGTAGGGCCAGATCTTGCGCAGGATCACGCCGACCTCCTCGATGCCCATCTGGATCCGGTCGTCCCAGGTCAACCCGGCACTGGGGTCGATGACCTGCCCGCCCAGCCGGGTCTCGAACACGAACGGCTCGACCCACCGCTCGAGCTTCAGCCGGCCCAGGACATAGCCGGCGACGATGGCGATAACCAGGCCCGCGCCGACGTACATCAGCGTGGGGCCGATGCCGAACATCCCGAACAACAGGCCGATGGCGACCTCGTTGACCAGGGGGCTGGCAATCAGGAAGCTCAAGGTGACCCCGAGCGGGACCCCGGCTGCGACGAACCCGATAAAGGCGGGGACGGCGCTGCAGGAGCAGAACGGGGTGATCACCCCCAGCCCCGAGGCCATCACGTTGCCGACACCCTCACGCCTGCCACCGAGCAGCGCCCGGGTGCGCTCGACGCTCATGAACGAGCGCAGCACGGTGACCAGGAAGATGATCCCGATCAGCAGCAGGGCGATCTTGACGGAGTCGTAGAAGAAGAAGTGGACTCCTGAGCCCAGCCGGCTCGCCGGTGCGAGACCGGCCACGTCGTACACGAGCCAGTCCCACAGCGGCAGGTTGACCGCATACAGCGCGAACCATGCCAGCGCAGCCGCGCCCACGCCCACCCACCGGCGGGCCGGGGTCGTCGGGCGCAGCCGCTCAGCGACGGTCACGCCGACACCGACGCAGACACCGACGCACCGGGCAGGGCTTCACGCATCCGCTGGGGCGCTCCCGGGGCCAGCGCGTAGTCGACCCATCGGCCCCGCCGGCTGGTGGTGACCAGGCCCGCCTCGCGGAGCACCTTCAGGTGGTAGCTCAGCAGATTCCCGGCGATCGGGATCTGCTCCTGCAGCTTGCATACGCACCGCGGTGCCTCGACCAGCATGGTCAGCACCGCCCACCGCACCGGATCAGCCACCGCCTGCAGCACCACCAACGGCTCCGCCACGACAGGACTCGTGATCTCAACGCGGATTGAATCAGTCACATTTGAACTATAAGATGATCCCTCCACACCGGGAAGGGACTTAGGTCCCTGGACTGTTCTCACCGGGCGGTCATAGGGCGTGACCGGAAAAGTGACGACAACTAACCTTCTGGACATGGAGCAGTCGACGGACACGAACGCAGCCATCTGGAAATCCGAGGAGGGCGTCCAGTACTGGACGGCGAAGACCGCCGAGCATGAGCGAAAACGCGCGGCACAGTGGCGGTTCATGGGTGCGCTCCTCCCCTTCGGCGAGCAGGACACCTTCACCTTCCTGGATCTGGGGGCAGGGACCGGAGCAGCGGCGAGAGGGCTCCTCGACCTGTATCCGCGCAGCACCGCCATACTCACCGACTTCTCACCGCAGATGATGGCTGAGGGCGAGAGTGAGCTGCAACCGTTCGCGGGGCGCTTCACGTACGTCGAGTTCGACATGTCGACCAGCAACTGGCCCTCCGCGATTCCGACCACAGTCGACGCGGTGGTGACCTCGATGTGCATCCACCACCTGCCCGATCACCGAAAGCAGGGTCTGTTCGCCGAGATCTTCGAGCACCTCGCCCCTGGCGGCTGGTACGTCAACTACGACCCGGTGAGCTCCGCAGATCCCGCTGTCGAAGCCACCTGGGAGCGAGTGAACGATCACGACGACCCCGAGGCTGCAGACAATCGCCTGCATCGCACGCCGCAGGAACAGTCCCGCCACGAGAACCATGTACGCGACATCGTCCCCCTTGCCCAGCAACTGGACTATCTGCGATCGGCGGGCTTCCACGGGGTCGACGTCTACTGGAAGCATCTGGAGAACGTGATCTACGGAGGTTTCCGACCAATCTGAGATTTCTCCACACGGTCTGCACACCCCTTCCAGACACCATCCAACTGCGTCGAACAGCTTGGTGAGTGTCAGGCAACAACCAGTGAA
>DASVKO010000030.1:0-6604 GCA_036385355.1 Dermatophilaceae bacterium | reverse complement strand
GCCGACCGGGTCGTCCAGAGCATCTGCCCCTACTGCGCGGTCGGCTGCGGCCAGCGCGTCTTTGTCAAGGGCGACAAGGTCATCCAGATCGAGGGCGACCCGGACTCGCCCGTCTCGCGGGGCCGGTTGTGCCCCAAGGGATCGGCGAGCGAGCAGCTCGTCAACAGCCCGGGGCGTCAGACCGCGATGCTCTATCGCCGTCCATTCGGCACCGACTGGGAGCCCCTGGATCTCGAGACCGCCACGGAGATGATCGCGGACCGGGTGGTCGCGACCCGCGCCAACACCTGGCAGGACGTCGACCAGAACGGGCGGGCGCTGCGGCGCACCATGGGCATCGCCTCACTCGGTGGGGCCACGCTCGACAATGAAGAGAACTACCTGATCAAGAAGCTGTTCACCGCGCTGGGCGCGATCCAGATAGAGAACCAAGCCCGCATTTGACACAGTTCCACCGTCCCCAGTCTGGGGGCCTCGTTCGGTCGCGGCGGTGCCACGACATTCCAGCAGGACCTGCAGAACTCGGACTGCATCGTCATCCAGGGTTCCAACATGGCCGAGTGCCACCCGGTCGGGTTCCAGTGGGTCATGGAGGCCAAGGCGCGCGGTGCCAAGGTCATCCACATCGACCCCAGGTTCACCCGCACATCGGCCCTGGCCGACCAGCACGTCCCGTTGCGGGCCGGCAGCGACATCGTGTTCCTCGGCGGGATCGTCAACTACATCCTGACCAACGAGAGGTTCTTCCGCGAGTACGTCGTCGCCTACACCAACGCGGCCACGCTGGTCAGTGACGATTTCCAGGACGTGGACGACCTGGACGGAATCTTTTCCGGCTACGACCCCGAGACAGGCACATACGACCCGACCTCGTGGGCGTACAAGGGCGCCGCTGAACACGCCGCCGGCGGGGACCGCGAGGCAGCAAGCGACGGTGGCGACGACGGCGGTGAGCCCCCTGCATCCGGCCACGATCTGGGCGGTAAGGGTGCCAGTCATGAGGGTGCCGCAGACGTGGAGCGGGACGAGACGCTACAGGATCCGCGCTGTGTCTTCCAGGTGCTCAACCGGCATTATGCCCGCTACACCCCCGAGATGGTCGAGCGGATGTGCGGAGTCTCCCGGGCAGACTTCCTCGCGGTCTGCGAGGCCGTGACCGCGAACAGCGGGCGCGACCGCACGACGGCCTGGGTCTACTCAGTCGGTTGGACGCAACACTCCGTGGGCGTGCAGTACATCCGCGGTGCGGCCATCATCCAGCTCCTGCTGGGCAACATGGGCCGGCCCGGTGGTGGCATCTTGGCGCTGCGCGGGCACGCGAGCATCCAGGGCTCGACCGACATCCCGACCCTGTTCAACATCCTGCCCGGATACCTCCCCATGCCGAAGGCCGGTGAGCACGACTCGCTGGAGGACTACCTCCACACGATCTCCAGCGACACGCAGAAGGGCTTCTGGACTCACGCAAAGTCGTACACCGTGAGCCTGCTCAAGGCGTGGTGGGGCGAGGCTGCCACGGCCGACAACGACTACCGCTTCGACTACCTGCCCCGGCTGACCGGCGACCATGGCACCTACCAGACCGTCATGGCCATGTTCGATGACGTGGTCGAGGGCTACTTCCTGCTCGGTCAGAACCCCGCCGTCGGGTCGGCGCACGGACGAATGCAACGGCTTGGTATGTCGCACCTCAAGTGGCTGGTCGTGCGCGACTTCAACCTCATCGAGTCCGCGACGTTCTGGAAGGACGGCCCGGAGATCGCCACCGGGGAGCTGCGCACGCAGGACATCGGCACCGAGGTCTTCTTCTTCCCGGCGGCTTCCCATGTCGAGAAGGACGGCACGTTCACCCAGACCCAGCGGATGCTTCAGTGGCACCACAAGGCGGTCGAACCGCCGGGCGACGCCCGCAGCGAGCTGTACTTCTTATACACGCTCGGCAAGAAGATCCGCGAGCGCCTGGCCGTATCCGCCCAGGAGCGGGACCGTCCAGTCCTTGACCTCACGTGGGACTACGGCGTCGACGGCAGCGACGAGCCTTCGGCCGATGCGGTTCTGCGCGAGATCAACGGATGGCACCTGACCGGTAAGGACCACAAGAAGCGTGGAGACCTGCTGTCCAACTTCACCGAGATGAAGCCTGACGGCTCCACCTCTGGGGGCTGCTGGATCTACACCGGCGTCTACGCCGACGGCATCAACCACTCCGCCTCCCGCAAACCCGGCCACGACCAGTCGTGGGTGGCGCCCGAGTGGGGATGGGCCTGGCCGTTAAATCGCCGCATCCTCTACAACCGAGCCTCGGCCGACCCTCAGGGGCGTCCCTGGAGCGAGCGCAAAGCCTACGTCTGGTGGGACGAGTCGGCCGGGAAGTGGACCGGGCACGACGTCCCCGACTTCCCGTTGACCAAGGACCCGGCATACCGGCCCGAGCCGGGCACCGGCGGACCGGAGGGACTCGCGGGCGACGACCCGTTCATCATGCAGGCCGACGGTAAAGGTTGGCTCTACGCGCCTGCCGGGCTACTCGATGGCCCGATGCCGGCGCACTACGAGCCCCAGGAGTCGCCAGTGCGCAACCCGTTCTACTCCCAGCAGGCCAACCCGACCCGGCAGGTCTTCAAGCGCAAGGACAACCCCTCGAACCCCTCGGGAGACGGGCCGGGCTCTGACGTCTTCCCCTTCGTCTTCACCACCTTTCGGCTCACCGAGCACCACACCGCCGGCGGCATGAGCCGGTGGTCGCCCTACCTCGCGGAGCTACAGCCCGAGTTCTTCTGCGAGGTCTCCCCCGAGCTCGCCCGCGAACGCGGCCTGGACAACGCCGGCTGGGCCACAATCGTCACGGCACGCACCGCCATCGAGGCACGCGTGCTGGTGACTGAACGGATCAGGCCGCTGGTCATCGACGGCCGCCAGGTCCACCAGATCGGGCTGCCCTACCACTGGGGAGTAGGTGGCGGCGGAGCGATCGTCAGCGGCGACAGCGCCAACGACCTGCTCGGCGTGACCCTGGACCCGAACGTGCACATCCAGGAGTCCAAGGCATCCACCTGCGACATCCAGCCAGGCCGGCGCCCAACCGGTCCCGACCTGCTGCGATTCGTCGAGGAGTACCGCAGCCGGGCCGGCATCACGGTCCAGACGAGCAACGTCCTGCGCAACGAGACTGATGCTGCCTTCGACAGCACGCGTGAGGAAGAGGGCTCATGAGCAACAGCCTGTTCGGACCCCTTGATCCCGCACGCGACGCCGGGTGGGTTGACGCCCCGCCCGGCAAGGGCTTCTTCACCGATACCTCGATCTGCATCGGCTGCAAGGCCTGCGAGGTCGCGTGCAAGGAGTGGAACGCGATCCCCGAGGATGGGCTGTCACTGCTCGGCTCGTCCTATGACAACACAGGGAGTCTTGGCGCGAGCACGTGGCGACACGTCGCCTTCATCGAACAGCCCGCGGGAGCCTCGCGGTCCGGCTCTTCGGTGGATCTCGGTATGCCGACCCTCGGGCTTCGAGACGCCGACGTGCCTCCAGAGGCCACTTCCGAGATGGCGGACTTCAGGTGGCTCATGTCGTCCGACGTGTGCAAGCACTGCACCCACGCGGCCTGCCTCGACGTGTGCCCGACCGGCTCGCTGTTCCGGACCGAGTTCGGCACCGTCGTCGTGCAGGACGACATCTGCAACGGCTGCGGATACTGCATTCCTGCCTGCCCGTTCGGGGTCATCGAGCGACGCCCGGGTAACGAGGGAGGGGTCGAGGAGTCCGACACGGTCACCAAGGTCAAGAAGACCGACACGGTGCCGGCAACATGGGTGCGCGACAAGAACGTCGGGATCGCCCAAAAGTGCACGCTCTGCTACGACCGGCTCGGAGCCGGCAACACACCGGCCTGTGCACAGGCCTGTCCCACCCAGTCCATCCAGTTCGGCGATGTCGACGAGCTGCGCGAGCGCGCACACGCGCGGATGGAGCAGCTGCACTCCCAGGGTGTGCCGGAGGCCCGGCTCTATGGCGCAGACCCGCAGGACGGCATCGGCGGCGCCGGAGCGATGTTCCTGCTGCTGGACCAACCGGAGGTGTACGGCTTGCCCCCCGACCCCGTGGTCACTACCAAGGACCTGCCGGCCATGTGGAAGAAGGCTGGTCTCGCCGCTCTCGTGATGCTCGGCGGCGCTGCCGTGAGCTTCTTCGGCGGCCGCTCGTGAGTACTCCCGGTGAGGCGCAGAACACCTATGGCCGGTGGCCCGATGACGACCAGCACAAGGGCCGGCGGCGGCGAAATGTCCAGGCCGCCGCCGCCCGCGGCCTGCGTCAGGGCAGGGACCAGATCAGCGGGCTCTCCGAGCGCGCCGGGCGTGGCATGGGCGGTCGCCGTGGGGGTGGCGAGGGCGAGCGCGCAATGGTGCCCGAGGCCACCTTCACCTCCTACTACGGTCGCCCCGTGGTCAAGCCGTCGCCGTGGAAGGCCGACATCCCGGCCTACTTCTTTCTCGGAGGCGTCGCGGCCGGCTCTTCCCTGCTGGGGGCGGGCGCTGACCTGACCGGTCGGCCGACACTGCGACGGGCCGCACGTCTGGGAGCACTTGCGGGAATCAGCATGAGCATGGGTGCGCTCATCCACGACCTCGGCCGGCCGAGCCGGTTCCTCAATATGCAGAGGGTCGTGAGACCGACCTCACCGATGTCGGTCGGCACCTGGGTTCTGTCCCTCTATGGGCCACTGGCCGGCCTGGCCGCCACGGCCGAGCTGAGCGGGCTGCTCCCCCACGCGCTGCGCGGCCCCGCCCGGCTCCTGGCATCCACCGGCCGACCCGCCGGCATCGGAGCCGCGATCGTCGCCCCGGTCGTGGCCTCGTACACAGCGGTCCTGCTGTCCGACACGGCCACCCCCACCTGGCACGACGCCCACCGTCACCTGCCGTTCCTCTTCGTCGGGTCGGCCGCTGCCGCGTCAGGGGGCCTCGGCATGATCGCTGCGCCGGTCGGCCAGGCCGGCCCTGCCCGACGAATGGCGGTCGGAGGTGCCCTACTGGAGTTCGCAGTTGACCAGCGGATGGAGGCGGCGATGGGGTTGACGGCCGAGCCGTTGCACCAAGGCAAGGCCGGAAGCTACCTGCAGATCGCCAAGGTCCTGAACACCATCGGGGTTGCCGGCACGGTACTGCTCTCCCGGCGCAGCCGATCCGCCTCGGTGATCTCCGGGACCGCGCTGATGGCCGGTTCGGCCTTCACGCGATTCGGCATCTTTGAGGCCGGCCAGCAGTCGGCCCGCGACCCGAAGTACACCGTGGTCCCCCAACGCGAGCGTCTCGACCGCAGAGAAGGCACCGCAGCTGACCCGACGACCCGACCGTAGGAGCGACATGACGACCGACGACGTGATGGCCCGTACCGAACAGCAGGACAACCCGACGAGGGGACGCTGGTGGCTGGTCGCCGCGGCGCTGCTCTTGCAGTTCTCGATCGGTGCCGTCTACGCCTGGAGCGTGTTCAGCAAGGCGCTGACTGTCGCCGAGCCGTTCCAACTCAGCAAGCTGGAGGGGGCGCTGCCGTTCGAGGTGACGATCGGCATGATCTTCATCGGCTCCTACATCGGCGGCCGGCTGCAGGACAAGAAGGGGCCACGCCTCGTCGCGCTCATGGGCGGCATCATCTACGCCGTCGGCATCATCCTCGCGTCGTTCTCGCACAACCGCGGTCAGCTCTGGCTGCTCGTCCTCAGCTACGGCGTCATCGGCGGCTTCGGGCTCGGCTTCGCCTACATCGTCCCGATCGCCATGCTGCAGAAGTGGTTCCCCGACAAGCGGGGGCTCATCACGGGACTGGCGGTCGGTGGGTTCGGCTTCGGTGCGGTCCTGACGTCGCCGATCGCGCAGGGCCTCATCGACAGCAACAAGGACGTGCCGACCAAGGCGTTCCTGCCCTTGGGCATCGGGTACCTCATCCTGTCGCTGATCGGCGCGTCGTTCTTCCGCAACCCGCCGAGTGGCTACCAGGTCCCGGGCTTCTCGCCCGCAACGAGCGGTCCCGTCGTCGACAGCGGCAAGGACTACACCGAGAAGGAGGCCCTGCGCACCCCGCAGTGGTACCTCCTCATGACAATCCTCGCCCTCAATGTCACCGCCGGTATCGCCCTCATCTCCCAGGCAGCGGCCAGCGCCACCGACATCGCCGGGTACACCAAGGCGGGGGCCGCCGGACTCGTCGGCGCGCTCGCGATCTTCAACGGCGGTGGCCGGATCGTGTGGGCCGTGGTCTCTGACCACACGGGCCGGATGCCGGCGTTCGCGGCGATGCTCGGCCTCCAGGGCATCTGCCTGCTGGCGATCCCCCACGCGAGCAGCGCCGTGCTCTTTTTCATCCTCGCCGCGGTCATCTACCTCTGTTACGGAGGGGGATTCGGCACCATGCCCGCGACCGCCGGCGACTACTTCGGTGTGCGCCACGCCGGCGCCATCTACGGTCTGATGATCCTCGGCTGGAGCCTGGGCGGCATCATCGGCCCGTTCATCATCTCGGGGCTGATCGGCGGCGCCAAGAACTACACCCTCGGGTACACCGTCATCGCGGTCATTGCGCTCGCCTCGATGGTTCTCACCGTGAT
>DASVKO010000029.1:0-3122 GCA_036385355.1 Dermatophilaceae bacterium | reverse complement strand
CTGAAGGAGCTCGAGGCCGGCGGATGGCTCCTGCGAACCAGCAGGGGCCCCCACCTGGGCTCCAACTACAGCGCGACCCTGCCACAGGAAGCCCACCTGCTGGCGCGACTCCAAGAACACATCGTGAAGAGAAGAGACGCGCCGGCGCTCATGGAACACATGCCGATCGGCCACGCAGGGGTGACACCAGTGACACCGCCGAGCCCCACAGGGGTGACAACCGCGCCATCAGGGGTGACACCGGCGTCACCCAAAGACCCATTGAAGATCCATAACCCCCCTCCTACTCCCCCCGCAGTCACGGCGCCGACCGGGACGGGATCGGGGAACCCGCTGCTGACACCCCCGGGGCGCTCGACTGAGCCGGACCAACCTCCCGACGGTCACCGGCGCCCTGAGCACATCTCCGACCAGGAGTGGGCGGCCTGGCAGGTGGATCCGCTGCAGCCGGCGAATACCACCACCTACCAGTGGGCCTGCTTCCGCAGAGCCATCGAGGCGATCGCCCCGCAGATCGGTGAAGAGGCGTACGGACTCGTTCTCGGCCGCCACTGGCACACCTTCAAGAAGCGCCGCGAGCTGGTCATCCTCATGCGTCATTGCGCCGATATCGACCCGGAGGCGACCCGGGCCGCCGTCCTCCACTGCCGTTACGGCCGCCTCCCGTACGCCGGCGCGGACAACATCCCTGCCGCGATGCTCGCCCGACTCCGGGCCCTTGGCGCCGACTTGGACCGCCCGCACTGACACCTACTTCGCCGGCACCAGTGGCGACGCGTTCGCCGAGACGGTCGAGCGGGTGGTTCGGTACGTCGAAGCGGGGGCCGGCTACGTCTTCGTGCCCGGCGTCGTCGAGCAGGGCACGATCCGGCGGCTCGCAGCAGCCATCCCGGGCCCGCTCAACGTGGTGGCTGGGCTGGCGAACCTCATCGACGCGCCCACGCCTCTTCTCCCTTGGCGTCAAGCGGGTGAGCCTGGGCGGCAGCCTGGCCCGAGCCGCGCTCAGCATGGTGGAACGCGCCGGCCGGGAGCTGCTCGACTCCGGAACCCTCGGCTTCCTCGACGGTGCGATTGGGTACGCCGACCTGCAGCGACGCTTCGGCTCGTGACCGCTGTCCCCTGCGGCCCCAGCAAGACCGGCCGGGCCGCTCACCCTGAAGGCGGCATCGGCATGAGGGGATGTCGGCGCCGGGCCAGTCGCGCAGGAATGATGCACATCCTTCGCGGGCGTCAGGATGCTCAGGGAGCCACGACCTGTCTCAGAATCGCCCTGGGCTGACAAGTGGTGGAGCAGTCGCCGTCAGTCGTCCATCGCTTCGATCCCGAGCTCAGCCAGCTCCGCCATGCGCTCGCGCATGTGCTGGATCATCTCCGGCGGAGGGCGCTTCCAGCCCGCGATCTCCTCGACGACCCGCAGTGGCTCGGTCGTTCGGTAGGACCGGGTCGGGTTCCCGGGGAAGCGCTTGTCGGTGACGTTCGGATCGTCTTCGATCGTGCCGAGTGGCTCGACCCGGAAGACCCGTCCCGGCTCCTCGCCGCGAGCCATCTCGGCAGCCAGTGGCGCGCCCTCGCGCGAGGCCGTCAGGTAGATGTGTTTGGCCTGACGCCCCGAACCGTAGTTCGAGCGCCAGCCCGGTGTGAGCAGGTCACCGGGACGCAGGTCGGCTTTGGTCCCGTGAAAGAACGGCCCGGGGTCGTCGACCACGCGCGGCGTCGGAGGTGGGTCCCGAAGCAGGCTGTCGAGCCGTTCCATGAGGACCGCGACCCGGGTGCGCCCCTTCGGCGCCCGCGGATAGCGGGTCAGCACGTCAAGGACGACCGGCCCGGCTCGCTGGCGGCCGCGGTGATCACATACTCCGCGACCACCGGGTCATCGCCCCGGGCGAGCTCGGCCGCCCGGGCGGCATGGGCGGCCGACCCCAGGATGTGGCGCACCTGCGTCGCCTTCACCAGCGGATGGAGGTATGCCGCCGCGGCGGCGTCTCCTGCAGCGCTCGCTGCGTGCCGGGCGACTTCGGTTTTGGCGTCTCTGGCTGCGCGGTGGGCGTCGGCCGCGGCCGACCGTTGGAGGCGCGACCGGGGCGCCCCCTCGGCGAAGACTCGCGCGGCGTGCAGAGCCGCCGCCGGGCGAGGGTCATCGGGGCGGGCCTTCTGGAAGAGGACGAGTGCTGGTTCGGCGCACGCGACGGCGTACACGGCGATCGCCCGCAGTTCGTCGATCGTTAACTCGAAGTCACCCGAGCGTGTCTGCATCCTCTCGAGTTTCGCACAAAGACGTCGGCCGACCCGTCGGGCGCGTGGCGATTGGCCACCTCAGGGCCGACATGCTGCTCACCGTGAACCTCGAGCTCTCGGCAAGGTCAGCGAAGGTGACGCGGGTGGCTTCGGTCCCGGTCCTGGTCGCAACCGGGTAGCCACGGGCCCAGGTCGTCTTCTTTCTTCCTGGGCTGAGGGTGTCAGGCCCTCAGACGTGACCGCATGGACCAGTGCGCAATCGTGGTCGTTCCAGTACGCGGCGATGTGACGCAGTCATCGCTCTCCTTCGAAGGCCTGTTCCGGCCGCGATGTGTTAGCGCCGTGTGAGGCCCGGCTTCAGCGTCGCAGGTGGGACCGTTCGCCGTCGGGGTCGAGGATGGCGATGATTTCAGCGGGTCCGCCGTGTGCGCCGAAGGCGTGCGGCACCATGGTCGAGAACTCGGCGGCCTGACCTTTCGAGACCTTGATGGTGCGGTCGCCGAGGAGGACGACGACGGTCCCGGTCAGGACGGTGAACCAGTCCCGGCCCGGGTGTACTGGAAGGTTGCCGTCCTCACGAGGCGGGGGCGGTTGGGTGAGACGAATCTTCACCACCTTCAGACCGTGAGGCCCCTGGTCGCGTGACAGCAGCCAGGTGGTCATGCCGCGAGCCTCGTCCTGATGGGGCCGGATCACGACGTCGTGGTCGTCCTCGGGCTCGACGAGGTGGTCGATCGAGGTGCCGAGTGCCCGAGCGATCACGGCCAGCTGGTCGAGCCCGATGCGGCGGTGGCCGGTCTCGATCCGGCTCAGTGTCGAGGCGCTGAGGTAGCAGCGCCCGGCCAGGTCGTCGAGCGACCAGCCACGTGCGACCCGCAGGCCGCGGA
>DASVKO010000028.1:0-14368 GCA_036385355.1 Dermatophilaceae bacterium | reverse complement strand
GGGGGGGCCTCGGCCTCGCGGACTTGGCCATTCTGGCCCGAAAGACCCAGAAACGCTTTAGTCTTATGGACAACCCCTTACTATGCTGGACTCTACCGAGGACTCCCCGATGTTGACGTGCGCCGTTCTTGCCGCAGCCTGTGTTGCCTCTCTCGTGGCGGTGAGGACGGCGCAGGCTCAGCTTGCCAGCCCTGTCCGGATCGGCGCGCGCACCCCCGGTCACCCGATCAGCCGGCCCGGCGACCCGGGCGCGGACAACGACTCCTGGGACGCGAACGCGCACGGTTACCGCAACTGCTGAGGATCCCGACCTTCCCCAGACCTCTATTGAAGGAGCGCGATCCTGATGACCTGGCGTGACCGCGCTGCCTGCCTGGACGAGGACCCCGAGCTGTTCTTCCCGATCGGGAACACCGAGCCCGCGTTTCGTCAGATCGAGCGAGCCAAAGCCGTCTGCCATCGCTGCGAGGTCATCGAGACCTGCCTGGCCTGGGCCATCGAGTCCCGCCAGGACGCCGGTGTCTGGGGCGGGCTGTCCGCGGATGAGAGGCGTGCCCTCAAACGCCGAACCGCCCGAACCCGTCTCGCCGCCCGGGCGATCCCTCCTGCTGAGCACGATTCTTCGAGCTGATCGTCCCCGGCAACGCTAACGGCAACGCAACTTGGGGCGGCCTCGCGCGGGTGAGCCCGCGGGCATCGTCCTCGCCATCGGGTTATCGTGCTGAGATGGCACCCCGGCCCGCTGGCACGTCAGAGAACCCGCTAACCCTGCGCGACGTCGTCGCAGCCCTCGAGCGGCTGTACCCGCCGGATACCGCCGCGTCCTGGGACCGGGTCGGGCTGGTCAGCGGCGACCCGGACCAGCCGATCTCGGTGGTGCACTTTGCCGTTGATCCCACGCTCGCGGTGATCGAGCAGGCACGCGCAGCCGGTGCTGACCTGCTGGTCACCCACCATCCGCTGCTGTTGCACGGCGTGCACAGCGTGGCGGCCACCAGTGCCAAGGGCGCGTCGGTCAGGGCTCTGATCGTGAACGAGATCGCCCTGTATGTCGCGCACACCAATGCCGACGTGGCCTCACCGGGGGTGTGTGACGCCCTCGCCGACGCGTGCGCCCTAGTCGACGTCAGGCCCCTGGAGGTCGCCGACGGCACGGGTCGTCCGGGCAGTGGGCGGGTGGGCACCGTGGCTTCTCCCCTCACACTGCGTGCGTTCGTGGAACAGCTGAGCACCATGCTCCCGAAGGCTGCTGGCGGGATCCGGGTGGCAGGCCCGGCCGATGCCGCGGTGAGCCGGGTCGCGGTGCTCGGAGGAGCCGGCGACGGCTTCTTCGATGCGGTCCGGGCAAGCGGCGCCGACGTCTATGTCACCGCGGACCTGCGCCATCACGCCGCGCTCGAGGCCCGGGAGGAGGCCCGTGGGGGCACGCCGTACCTCGTTGACGCCGGTCACTGGGCGACGGAGTGGCTGTGGCTTCAGAGCGCGCGTACGGAGTTGCTGCGTGAGCTTGGCGGCCGAGGTACTAGTTTGAACACGTACATCTGCACACTGTGCACCGACCCGTGGGACTTCGTGATCGGAGCCGCCTCGAGTGACGGTACGAGCGATATCACCGGAGGTACGTCCTGAAAGCCGACACGAGCCGTCAGTGGCGTCTGCTTGATCTGCAGGCGCTGGATACGCGACTGGACCAGATCGCGCATCGCAAGGCGACCCTGCCCGAGCTTGCCCAGCTTCGCGATCTCGACGCCGAGATCTCCGCGCGCAGCGATGACCTGGTCCGTGCCCGGACGGCCCTGAACGACGTCCAGCGTGAGATCACCAAGGCCGACACCGACGTGCAGCTCGTCCGTGAGCGGAGCGTGCGTAACCAGGCCCGGATGGATGCCGGCCAGGGGACGGCAAAGGACATGCAGGCCCTGCAGCACGAGGTGGAGTCGCTCGCTCGCAGGCAGTCCGCGCTCGAGGACATCGAGATCGAGGTGATGGAGCGCGCCGAGGGCCTGGCCGCCGAGGTCACCAGGCTTGAGGCCGTCAGCACCGACCTGACCGTCCGTGCAGACGAGCTCAGGACGGATTGCGACAAGATCCTGGCCGAGCTCGACACGGAGGTCGGGCAGATCGGTCGTTCCCGGGCCGATGTCGTGGCCGGCGTGGGCGATGACCTCGTCGCCCTCTATGAGAAGATCCGCGCTTCCAGTGACGGCGTCGGGGCTGCGGTGCTCCGTCAGCGCCGTTGCGAGGGATGCCACATGGAGCTGAACCAGGTGGACATCAACCGGTTCACGGCTGCGCCGGAGGACGAGGTGCTCCGCTGCGAGGAGTGTCGTCGCATCCTGATCCGCACCTCCGAGTCCGGCATCTGAGAGGCAGTCGTGGGTCAGCCGGCCGATCTGGGCGCGCCTGCCAGGATCGTGCTGGTGCGTCATGGTGTCACCGACTTCACCGTTGCGGGCAAGCTGGACGGACGCGGCGGCAGTGACCCCTCGCTGAACACCGAGGGGCTTCGCCAGGCCCGGGCGGCTGCCTCAGGAGTCCGCGGGCTCATCGGCGACAGCCCGGTCAGCGTCATCACGTCCAGCCTGAGGCGCGCCATCGAGACCGGGGCGGCGATCGCGGACGAGCTTGCTGTGAGCCCGCAGGTCGACGACGGCTGGGATGAGCAGAACTTCGGCGACTGGGACGATCAGAGTCTGAGCGACCTGGTGGCTCGCGCTCCTCAGGAGCTTCTCCGATTCCGCAAGGACCCGCACTACGCACGGCCCGGCGGTGAGACGCATGCTGAGCTGGAGGCTCGCGTGCTGGCCGCGTTCGGGCGGGCCACCGCAGCCGGAGGCACGGTTGTCGTGGCCAGCCACCGCAAGCCGATCATGACGGTGCTTGTCCACGTGCTGGAGATCCCCCACGAGCGCATCTGGCGGCTGGCCACCGCCCCGGCATCGCTGACCTCCGTCGAGGTCTGGGCCGATGGTGGCACGTCCGTCGCCTTCGTCAACGACACCAGCCACCTGCGCTGACCGCGTTTCACCGATCCCACGGAGACCCAGTCCACCCGAGTCACGAGATCTTCAGGGATGAGCCGGACATCCGGCATCCGGACGTTTGTGGAATCCTAGGCTTCATGGATGAGCGACAGGGCGATCAGGCAGTGATGGGCTATGCCGGGGACGTGTCCCCCCCGGATGCGTATGTCGAGCTGCAGGCCGACCCTCAGGCGGTGCTGGTCGACGTGCGGACCAGTGCGGAGTGGAGCTATGTCGGACTGCCAGACCTGACCCAGGTTGGCAAGCGGGTCATCTTCCTTGAGTGGCAGCATTTCCCGGACGGCACCCTGAACGGCAGCTTCGTGGAGCAGCTGCGCGAGTCAGGCGTGGTCGAAGGCGCTCCCATCTACTTCCTGTGCCGCTCGGGCGTGCGATCCACCGCTGCGGCGAAGGCCGCGACGGCTGCCGGTCTCGGGCCTGCATACAACGTCGCTGACGGTTTCGAGGGCCAGCTGGGCCTGGACGGGCACCGGGACGTCGCCGGGTGGAAGGCCAGCGGACTGCCGTGGCGGCAGGGATGAGCGAGCTGCGTCCGGACACCCTGGCGGTTCGCGGAGGCCTGTCCCGCACTGGTTTCGACGAGACCTCCGAGGGGTTGTTCCTGACCTCGGGCTACGTCTACTCCTCGGCCCAGGAGGCAGAGGCCGCGTTCAAGGATGAGATCGACCGCTTCGTCTACTCGCGTTATGGTAACCCCACGGTGGCGATGTTCCAGGAGCGGATGCGACTGCTCGAGGGCGCCGAGGCGTGCTTCGCCACCGCGTCGGGCATGTCTGCGGTCTTTGTCGCGCTGGCCGCCCTGCTGGGGAAGGGTGACCGGGTGGTCAGTGCCCGGGGCCTGTTCGGTTCCTGTTTCGTGATCCTGGACGAGATCCTCCCGCGATGGGGCGTGGAGACAGTCTTCGTGGACGGGAGCGACCTCGACCAGTGGCGCGAGGCGCTCTCGGAGCCGGCGGCGGCGGTGTTCTTCGAGTCACCCAGCAACCCGATGCAGGAGCTTGTCGACATCGCGGCAGTCTGTGAGCTCGCTCATGGCGCCGGGGCGAAGGTGGTCGTCGACAACGTCTTCGGCACTCCGGTGTTCTCCAAGCCGCTCGAGCAGGGCGCGGACGTCATCGTCTACTCGGCGACCAAACACATCGACGGCCAGGGCCGGACGCTGGGCGGGGCGATCCTGGGGACCACTGACTTCATCCAGGGCCCGGTCAAGAACCTGATGCGGCACATCGGTCCGTCGATGTCGCCCTTCAACGCCTGGGTGCTGCTCAAGGGTCTGGAGACCCTGTCGCTGCGGGTTGAGCGGATGGCCGGGTCGGCCCTGGAGCTGGCGCGCGTGCTGGAGGCCCACCCGAAGATCTCGAGGGTGATCTACCCCTGGCTCGAGTCGCACCCTCAGCATGATCTCGCCCGGCGGCAGATGTATGGCGGCGGCACTGTCGTGACCTTCGAGCTGATCGGCGGCAAGGACGAGGCGTTCGCGGTGATGAACGCGCTGCAGGTCGTGGACATCTCGAACAACCTTGGTGACGCCAAGTCGATGATCACCCATCCCGCGACGACCACGCACCGGCGCCTGGGGGTGGAGGCCCGCCTGGCAGTCGGCATCACCGACGGCGTGCTGCGCGTCTCCGTGGGCCTCGAGGACGTCCGCGACCTCATCGAGGACTTCGAGCGCGCCCTCACCTGATCACCACCCGACCGACCACCCCACCCACCCGTCTGGCCCGCTGACCTACCCCGTCCGGCCGGCCGGCCCGCTGACCTACCCCGACCTGGTCGGCCCGCTGACCCACCCCGGCCGTGAAGTCGCACAAATCGACCGTCCACGTCGGTTTTGGGTCGATTTGTGCGACTTCACGAGGGCCTCACCTGGTCAGCGTGATGACCCGCCATCGACTTCACGAGAGCACGCCACTTCAGGAGCGCGTGAGCGCCAGGGTTGCGGCCAGGGTTGCGGCGATGGCGCACAGGGCGCCCTGCCAGGCGAATCGCCACATCGAGATCGTGACCCCGGCCCGGCGACAGCGTTCCCGCCACAAGATCGTGGCCAGCGATGCCCAGATGGTGACCAGCGGTCCGACATTGACGCCGATCAGCAGGGCCATCAGCCGCCGTGGGTCGTTGTCGGTCACGGACTCGAGCGCCAGATAGGCCGGCAGGTTGTCGGCCACGTTCGCGGTGCCGGCTCCGATGGCGCTGATCCGCAGCAGGTCCGAGGTGCCGGTACCGGTGCCGACCCAGCCGGCCAGCAGCTCGCGAAGGCCGTGCGCGAGGGCGAGATCCACCACGACGAACAAGGCGCTGACCGCCAGCACGATGTGCCAGGGGACCTTGACCGCGCGCAGCAGGGGGCGGTTGCGAACCAGCAGCGTGCCGACCAGGACGAGCGCTGCAGCCGATGCCGGTACGGCCGGGGTGATGCCGCTGGCGAAGGCGGGGCCGAGCGCGATGCACACCCCGGACGCCACGATCAGCAGGGTTCTGTCGTGGGGAGCAGGGGGAGCCTCGGGGGAGTATCGCCCCCGTAGATCGCGCTGGTGGATGACCGCAAGCACCGCCACGGTGGCGCCGATGGCCGCCAGCGCAGGCCACAGGGCCAGCCAGACGTATCCCGGGTGGCTGACTCCCAGCGCCTCGAACCGGTGCAGCGCAAGCAGGTTGGTCAGGTTGGAGACCGGCAGAAGGAGAGAGGCGGTGTTGGCCAGCCAGATGGTGGTCATGGCGAACGGAAGCGGGTTCAGCCGAAGCTGACGGGCGACCGCGATCACCACCAAGGTCAGCAGCACGGCGGTGGTGTCGAGGCTGAGAACGATGGTCGACAGGCACGAGAGCCCGACGACGAGCAGCCACAACAACCAGGTGCGGCCACGACCGGCGCGGGCGGCCCAGTGCCCGGCGACGTCGAAAACCCCTGCGCTGTCAGCGATCTCGGCCACCACGGTGATGGCGACCAGGAAGATCAGGACTGGGCTGACCCGTATCGCCAGCTCGGTGAGGGTCGCCCCCAGCGTGCCGTTCACCGGATCCGGGTCTTGAGGATCCACGGCTTGCCGGGGCGGGCGGGCACGGTGTGGGTCGCCCCCAGCGTGCCGTTCACCGGGCCTGGGTCTGGAGGATCCACGGTTTGCCAGAGCGGGCGGGCGGGCCTGGTCTGGGTCGGCCCCGGAGTGCTGTTCACCGGGCCTGGGTCTCGAGGATCCACGGTTTGCCAGGGCGGGCGGGCCCGGTCAGGGTCGTCTCGAAGCGCTCGGCCACGACGCGCTGGAGAGCTGTCGCGGTCCTGGCGTCAATGCCCGCCTCGCACACGTGTCGGGCCACCAGTCCGCGGGTGTGCTTGGCCTGGTGGGTGGCTCCGGGAACCCGGATCTGCACCCAGCGTGCAGCGAGGTCGGCGCCGGGAACCCAGGCTGCGGCATACGTGCTCGAACGGCAGTCGACGATCACCCCGCGCCCTGCGGCGATCGGGAGCACGGCGTCGAGCGGGGCGCGCCACACGGCTGCCAGCGGACCGAGCCCGCCCAGGTTCACGCTCATCGACAGACGGTAGGGAGAGATCTTGTCGGCCGGGCGCAGGGCGCCGTACAGGGCCGAGATGATGACCAGCCAGCGGTTGGCGCGGCGACGGGCCGCCGGGTCCATTGACGGGAGGTCCAGGGCGTCATAGAGAACGCCGGTGTAGAGGTCCGCAACCGGGACTGCCGGCGCAGAGTCCAGCCGGACGTTGTGGGCGATGTCGGCGCGCAGGTTGGCGCTGACTCCCAGCAGGGCCGGGGCGTCGGGATGCGCGCTGACCCGGGCCAGCGCTTCGGCCACGGACGTGCGGGTGGAGCCGAGCGCGGGGAAGGAGACATACTCCGGTCTGGCGGGCTTGCCCCGGGTCCGTCCGGTCTTGGTCTCCGACGGTGGAAGCAGGATCAGCACGATATCGAGGGTAGGCGAGCGGGACGACTGCTCCGGACCGAGGTCCCGCGCCGCGGTTCGGGCCGGGACGGTTCTGGCTAGGGTGACTGGCATGTCGACGCGTTGGACCGATCTCCGGACGGGCGGGGAACACCGGGGCCGGGGGCTGCCCCAGCTCAACTGGGCACGTGCCCGCGCACAGGGTGCGTAGTGGGCGCCGAGGTCACCGTCAGGCTGGCGGACACCGACGCCGCCCGGCGCAGCGTCCGGTTCCGGGTCGTGGGGGAGTGAGGCGGTCGTGAAGGGATCAGGCTCAGTCCGGCTGGTGGCCACAGACCTCGACGGCACGCTCCTGGGCAGCGATGGTCGGTGTTCGGAACGGACGCGTTCGGTGCTGGCCGCGGTCGAGGGCGCGGGCATCCAGGTCGTGCTGGTGACCGCCCGACCCCCTCGCTGGTTGCACGACCTTGCCCATCTCGTCGGCGAGCACGGGGTCGTCCTGTGCGCCAACGGGGCATTCGTCTACGAGGTGCGCAGCCGACGGGTGCTGAGCGAGCACTGCCTGGCGGCCAGGGTCGTCGAAGAGATCGCCATCGACCTGCGAACCGCATTGCCGGGCATAGCGTTTGCCGCCGAGACCCGGGAGGGCCTTCGACGTGAGCTGGGATTCCTCGACGAGCACACGACACCTGCTGACCTCTCGGCCGCGACGATCGAGGAGCTGCTCGACCCGCTGCCGGGCAAAGTGCTCGCCCGGTGCGGCGAGGTGCCAGCGGCGCAGTTCCATCGGGTAGTCGAAGCCGTCGTGGGCGATCGGGCCGTCGTCTCCTACTCGGGCGCCACGGGACTCGCAGAGATCAGCGCCACCGGCGTGACCAAGGCCGCCGCGCTGGGGGACTGGTGCGCCGCCCAGGGCATCGACCGCGCGGACGTCCTGGCCTTCGGCGACATGCCCAACGACCTGCCCATGCTCAGCTGGGCGGGTCGCTCCTACGGCGTGGCCAATGCCCATCCGGATGTCCTGGCCACGGTGGATGAGGTGTGTGCCTCCAACGACGACGACGGGGTCGCGCTGGTACTCGAGTCGCTGCTCGAGGACATCTCCAGCGAGGTTTGACACCCATACATACTCGGTATAGCGTCTCGTTTGCCCAGGATAATACTCAGTATTCAGGGGACACGGGGCGAAGGAGATCAGGGATGTCGATTCGGCACGGGTTGTTGGCGCTGCTGGCGCAGGAGGCGATGTACGGCGCGCAGCTGCGCAGCGAGTTCGAGTCGCGGACCGGGGGCACCTGGCCGCTGAACGTCGGGCAGGTCTACACCACCCTCTCGCGGCTGGAGCGGGACGGACTGGTGGAGGGCGCCGGGGAAGCCGACAGTGAGGGCCGGATCGCCTATCGCCTGACCGACCAGGGGCGGACCGACGTCCGGCAATGGTGGGAGGCCTCCGTCGACCGCACAGACACCCCCCGCGACGAGCTGGTCATCAAGCTCGCCCTGGCCGTCACCCTGCCAGGGGTCGATGTGCGACGGCTCGTCCAGACCCAGCGGACCGCGACCCTGCGTCACCTGCAGGACCTCACCAAGCTCAAACGGGCGGCCCCCGCCGAGGTCGACGGTCGCACCCCCGTCGAGCAGAGGGAGCTGGCCTGGCTGCTGGTCCTGGACAACCTCGTGTATGCAGCCGAGGCCGAGGTCAGGTGGCTCGACCACGTCGAGACCCGGCTCGCCCGCCAGGCGCTGCGTACGTCCGAGGCGGCCACCCGCGATACGGCTGGCTCGCAGCCCAAACGCCCGGCCCGGCGCGCATCGCGATGACCGCCTGTCCGATCCCGTTGCCGGACGTCGCCGCTGACGGGCCAGGGCGGGGTGGCTCCGGCGCTCCGACGCCGCGTGACCTGACAGACATCAGCAAGCTCAAGCGGGCAACCACAGAAGAGGCCGACAGGCGCAACGAGCTCGCCTTGCTGCTGGTCCTGGACAACCTCGTCGATGCCGGAGAAGCCGAGACCCGCTGGCTCGACCATGTCGGGACCCGGCTCACCCGCCGGACGACGTGCGCACCCAGAGCACGGGCTCGCGATACGGCAGGCTCGCCCATCCACCGGTCAACAGAGAGCGCACCCCGATGAGTACCGGCCCCATCCTTCTGCTGGACAACGTCTCCCGAGTCCACGGGCAGGGTGAGACCGCGGTGCGGGCGCTCGACGGAGTCTCGTTGACCGTTCACGCCGGGGAGCTGGTCGCGGTCATGGGACCGAGCGGCTTCGGCAAGTCGACCCTGCTGAACCTGGCTGGGGGCTGGACCAGCCGACCAGCGGCAGGGTGGTCGTCGAGGGCACGGATGTGGGCGCGATGAGTCCGAGCGCCGTGGCCGCCCTTCGCCGCAGGTCAATCGGGTTCGTCTTCCAGGACTTCAACCTGATCCCGTCCCTGACCGCCGTGGAGAACGTCGCACTGCCGCTCGAGCTCGACGGAGAGCGGGTCAGGAAGGCGCGGCTCACCGCGATGGAGTCCCTTGAGGCCGTGGGGATCCCGGAGCTGGCTGACCGCTATCCCGACAACATGCCGGGCGGCCAGCAGCAACGAGTCGCTATTGCCCGAGCCCTGGTCGGCAACCGCCGCCTGGTGCTCGCCGATGAGGCGACAGGGGCGCTCGACTCCCAGACCGGCGAGGCGGTCCTTCGCGTCCTGCGAGCGCGCTGCGACGCGGGGGCAAGCGGTCTGCTGGTGACCCACGAAGCGCGGCACGCCGCCTGGGCCGACCGGGTCGTGTTCCTGCGTGACGGGGTCATCGTCGACAGCACCGGCACCCCGCCCGAGGTGGAGTCCCTCCTGGACCCCGCCGGGGCGGTCTGAGATGTCGCGAAAGGACAACCGCACCGATCTTTCTCCCGGTCAGTCATCCTCAGCGGCGGGCCGCGTCGCGCGGTGGTGGGCCAGCTGGCGGGCGGCGATCCGGATCGCGCGCCGGGACGCCCGGCGGTACAAGTGGCGCAGCGCCCTGATCGTGGCGACGGTCGGACTGCCCGTCCTGTTCCTGACCAGCGGCATCACCCTGATGGCCACAAACGACGTCAGCACGGCCGAGTCGGTGCCCCGCGTGATGGGCTCTGCCCAGGCACGGATCCACGACGGCGGCATCGGACGCCTGGCTCAGTCACCGAATGGCCAGTCGAACAGCAACAACAACGGCAAAGGTGACCGCGAGGCCACCAGCGCGCTGGCCGTTCCCGGGTTTGCGACGGGTTCGGCCTGGACCACCGGCAAGGTGCAGAAGCTCACCGGCGGCCGGGTCATCCGGAGCCTGGACGCGAGGGTGCGCGTCACCCTGGGCGACCGGCGCCCGAGCATGCCGGTCCTGGGGATCGATGCGCGCGACCCGCTTGCCCGGGGAATGGCCGGGCTCACCTTCGGCCGCTGGGCCCGGACAACCTCCGAGATTGTGGTCACTGAAGCCGGGGTGGCAAAGGGTCTGCCGGCCAAAGGAAGGCTCACCGTCAATGGTTCGGACGGCAAGCCGCGACAGCTGACAGTCGTCGGGGTGGCCGTTGCGCAACCCGACGGTGAGCTGCCGTTCATGGTCGCGCTTCCGGATCTGCTTTCGGAGGTCGCGGAGCGGGGGGAAGTGGAGCTGGGCTTCTCGTCGGGCGGTCCGATCCGGTGACCTGGTCGGATGTTCGCACGCTGAACACCTCCGGGTTGTTGGTGCAGAGCCGCCAGGTACTGTTCGACCCTCCGCCGATGGCGCAGGTGGACCCGAAGATTGCCCAGACGATGGGTTCGAGCCAGAACCAGCTCGACCTGGTCATCCTGATAGCAGCGGTGGGCCTCTTCATCGAGACCACTCTGCTGGCAGGTCCGGCCTTCGCCGTCAGCGGCCCAACAGCGTCGTTCTCTGGCGCTGGCCGCAGCCAACGGCGCCGAGGCTCGCCAGCTCCGGCGATATGTGCTGGGACAGACCGTCGTGCTCGGCGTGGTCTCGGCCGCCATCGCCGTGGCCGCCGGGGTGCTGCTGGCCCTGCTGGGGATCACCTGGTGGCAGGCCGGGCACGCTGACTTCGTCACCGGCCCGTTCGAGGTCTCCTGGCCCCGGGTGGCAGGAGTGTTCCTCGCCTCGCTCGTCGCCTCCCTGGTCGCCGCACTGCTCCCGGCCAGGGGCACCGCCCGCCTCGACATCGTCTCGGTCCTAGCCGGTCGCACGGGAGACCGCACCGTCCACCGGGGGCTGCCTGTCGTTGGTCTCCTCGTGATGGCCGTCAGCGGGGGCATCATCTTCTGGGGGGTTTCCGATGGCGGAGAAGGTACGGAGGTGCATGCGTACGCCGTCGCCGGAGGCGCTGTCTGCCTCGTCCTCGGCTGTCTCATGCTCATCCCGGCGCTGCTGGCTCTCGTCTGCCGGCTTGGCAGCCGTCTGTCGCTGCCGCTACGACTGGCCGCCCGGGATACTGCGCGGCAACGGGCGCGCTCGGCCCCGGCGGTCGCGGCCATCATGGCAGCGGTCGCCGCCCTGACCGCGCTCAGCATCGGCGCGGCCAGCGACACCCGGCAGCAGGAGATGGAGTACCGGGCGCAGCTTCCGATGGGCCACGGGCGGATCTGGATCTCTCCGGAGCAGGATCAGTCTTCTGTGCGCTCGCTCATCACTGCCCAGGCGCCCGAGCTGGTGGTCTCGCCGGTCAGCATCGTGGGGCAGGCAGACCCCATGGCACAAGGGATGACCAATGGGGAGCGAGCATCCGCAAGCAGGCTGGAGGTCGTCGCAGCCAAGCCGCCCGGATGCTCGGATGCCGCAGTCTTCGGCGCCTTCGGCAGCGCGGGTGGCGTGCCCGTGGACCCGAGCTGTACCCGACTCGGCGGCGGCGCGCAGCAGCAGAACGCTCAGATCATGGTGGTCTCACTGCAGACTCTCGCCGCCACCAAGGCAGTCTCGGACGCCGAGCGCCACACCCTGCAGTCCGGTGGCGCCCTGGTCTTCGATCCGGTCCTGGTGGATAGCGGCTTCGTCGACTTCGTCACCGGGCGGACCAAGGCCGGCACAGTGGACAAGCCCACCGAGATGCCCGTCGTGACGAGCCATCATCGGGTGCCCGCGTCAGCGATCGACCGGAAGACGTGGCAGCTGTCCTGATAGACGGGCAGGCGGGCGCCTGGGTCCTGCCCGCGACCGCCGCCAAGCTGGGATGGCCGGTGAGCCTGAGCTTTCTTGAGGTGACCTCGTCCACCGGGATGATCTCGGGAGCAGCGGAGAGCGCGATCAACGACCGCCTCGGCGAGGACAGCCCGATGCTGGTCGAGCGCGGCTTCCAGAACGAAGCCTGGCTGATCCTGCTCATCCTGTTCTCGGTCGCCGGATCTCTCGTCCTGATCGCGTCGCTCATCTCCACGGCGCTCTCGCTGGCAGAGTCCCAGAATGACATGGCGACGCTGGCCGCGGTGGGAGCGACCCGGCATACCCGACGTGGCGTTGCCGCCTCCCAGGCTCTCGTGGTCGCGCTGTGCGGCTGCCTGCTCGGGCTGCTCGTGGGGCTCGTTCCGGGCATCGCCATCACCTGGCCGCTGACGACTCAGGGCTGGAACCCTGTGACGGGCCAGCCCTTCGCCCAGCCGCCGATCATCGTCATCCCGTGGCTCCATCTGGTGGCGGTCTGCGCCGGCGTGCCGTTGCTGGCAGCCGGGCTCGCCTGGGCGGCGGTGCGGCGCCATCCCCAGATGACCCGCCGGCTGGTCTGAGACCCGGCTGCACGGCATACCAGGGCGGTTGGAGCATCTATGCTGGACCACGGATGAGTCGGTCAGACGGTCGCGTCGATGCTGTGATCCCGGTTCGCCGGGCAACTCACATCGCCGAGGAACGTCCGGGCTTCACAGGGCAAGGTGATGGTTAACAGCCATCCGGGGCGACCCGCGGGACAGTGCCACAGAAAACAGACCGCCACGGTGAACCATCCGGCTTCGGCCGGACAGGCACCGGGGTAAGGGTGAAACGGTGGTGTAAGAGACCACCAGCACTCCAGGTGACTGGAGTGGCTAGGTAAACCCCACCTGAAGCAAGATCAGACAGCAAGCGTTCGAGGGCGGCCCGCCCGAGCTTGCGGGTAGATCGCTAGAGGTGCTCGGCAACGAGTACTCGAGATGGATGATCGTCCGTCGCGTGCTGGTAACGGTGCGTGAATGACAGAACCCGGCGTACCGACCGACTCATCCACTTACAGGCCGCTGACCTGCGACGATACCTTCAGTCGGTGCCGCTAGTCCGCAGGGAGTCCGCAAGAAATCCCGCTAAGACCAGATCCACGGCCTCACGAGTGCGGTCGTCAGAGTCCGGCCAAAGGTGCGAGTAGGTGTCCAAAGTCTCGGCAGCGTTGGCATGACCTAGGCGCGCCTGGACCGTCTTGACCGACTCCCCGTGACGGATCAGCAGGCTCGCGTAGTAGTGCCTTAGGTCGTGGAAGTGCAGTCCATCGAGCTCGACCGACTTCGTGACCCGCCGCCACATGGTGCCGAAGTTGGACCGCCGGATCATGTCGCCGGTCTCGTTCGTGAAGATCAAGTCCACGGCGGGGAAGGCCGCGAGGTGAGCCGCGAGGCCGTCAACGACGACGGTCGGCAGCGGGATCACCCGGACGCTGGCCGCAGTCTTGGGAGGCCCGAAGTAGGGCACCCGTCCCGAGATGCCCACGAGCTGCCGATCGACCGTCAGAGAGCGTCGTAGGAAATCGACCCGATCGAGCGTGAGGCCGAAGACTTCGCCTTGGCGCATCCCGGTCCCGACGGTGAGCAGGACGAGGCCCCGGTAACGCCCCGGCATGGCCTCCACGAGCGCTCGAACCTGCTCGGTGGTGATCGGCTCCACCTTGCGCTTTTCGACCTTCGGCAGCCTCGTCCCGACGCAGGGTGAGGACGCCAGGCGTCTGTCGGCAACAGCAGACTTGAAGATGGCAGACAGCACCCGGTGAGCAACGCCCACCGTCGCGGGGGAGAGGGGGCGACGAGATCCAGCCCTCGGGACTGTGGACAGCCGCTTCACGAGCGACTGCACATCGGACGGCAGCACACTGGAGATGGGCCGATCACCGAGCACCGGATAGACGTGCCGACGCAGGATGCCCTCGACCTGGACGACCGTGCCCTCACGGTGGACCTGAGCGGCTCGCCACTGTTCGGCATACTCGCGCACGGTGACCCGACCGGCCTTTGGGTCTACGTACTGCCCAGTGACGACGCTGGCCGTCGTCTCGTCCAGCCAGCGCTGAGCATCCACCTTGCGAGTGAAGTGTCGCGAATGCTCCCTGCCACCCTCGTCGCGATAGCGCGCTCGCCACTGCCCGTTTTCGCGCTTCTTGATGCTCGCCATGTCGCCTCCTGAAGGATCTGTGGCGCGGAGTCCCGAACGACGAGATCATCCGCTTGATCACTGG
>DASVKO010000027.1:0-6240 GCA_036385355.1 Dermatophilaceae bacterium | reverse complement strand
GGGCTGGTGCGTCGGACCGTCCTCGCCCACCGCGACCGAGTCGTGCGTCAGCAGATAGATCACCGGCTGGCCCATCATCGCCGACAGCCGCAGCGCGGGCCGCAGGTAGTCGCTGAAGACCAGGAAGGTGCTGCCGTAGGTGCGGAACCCGCCGTGCAGGCTCAGCCCGTTGAGCACCGCCGCCATGCCGAACTCCCGGATGCCGAAGTTCAGCACCTCGCCAGAGAAGTCGTCACGCGTCACGGCCCGCTGGCCGGTGACCGTCCCGGTGGAGGTGGCCAGGTCCGCCGACCCGCCCACGAGCTCGGGCAGCGCGGCCGCCGCGGCGCTCAGGACGGACTGGGAGGTCTGGCGGGTGGCGCGGGCCTTCCCTGTCGCGACACCCGAGATCGCGGCGTCGAGGTCCGGGTGGACCTCACGGGCCCAGGTCCGCCGCCACACCCCGGCACGTGCCGGGTCGACCTGCGTGAACCTCGCCAGTCGCTCCGACCATGTCTCGTGCGCCGCGCGTCCCGCTTCCGCCAGCTGCGCGCAACGGTCGGCCACGGTGTCGGGCACGGTGAACGGAGGGTACGTCCAGCCGACTGCAGCCTTGGCATCCGCCAGCACCGTCGCGCCGAGCGGCGCTCCGTGCGCCGCCGGGGTGCCCTCGATCCCGGGTGCGCCGTGACCGATGACGGTATGCACCGCGATGAGGCTGGGACGCGGGTCGGCCTTGGCCGCCGTGAGCGCAGCATCGATCGCGTCGAGGTCGGTGCCGTCCTCGACGCGTCGCACGTGCCAGCCCGAGGCGGCGAACCGGGCCTGGTTGTCGTCGGAGGTCGACTGCGCGGCCGGGCCGTCGATGGTGATCCGGTTGTCGTCCCACAGGACGGTGAGTCGTCCCAGGCCCAGATGCCGCGCCAGGGAGATCGCCTCCTGGCTGATCCCCTCCATGAGGCAGCCGTCGCCGACCAGCGCGTAGGTGCGGTGATCGGTGATCTCAGGGAAGCGCGCGGCCTGCATGCGCTCGGCGAGCGCCATGCCGACCGCCATCGCCAGGCCCTGGCCGAGCGGTCCGGTGGTGGTCTCGACCCCGTCCGTGTGGCCGAACTCGGGGTGACCGGGCGTCCGCGAGCCGAGCTGGCGGAACCGTCGCAGCTCGTCGACCGGCAGGTCGTAGCCGGACATGTGCAGGAGCCCGTAGAGCAGCGGCGAGCCGTGCCCGGCGCTCAGCACGAACCGGTCGCGGTCCGGCCAGTGCGAGTCGGTCGGGTCGTGGCGCAGGTGCCGGGAGAACAGCACCCAGGCCATCGGCGCGGCACCCATCGGCAGGCCCGGGTGCCCGGACTGCGCCTCCTCGACCATGTCGGCGGCGAGGAACCGCAGGGTGGAGACGGCTAGGGCGTCGGTCCCCGGTGTCCCGGCCACTCTGCCGACGGTGCCAGGCACGATGTCGGTCGTGATCGCGGAGGTCATCTCAGGCCACCCTTCCGTCGACGGCGACGGGCGAGGAGTCCATGGCGGCCCCCGCGAGCTTGCGCAGCAGATGCACCCCGGCGGTCTTCCCCGCGGGGAAGGAGTACAACCAGCTCCCAGAGATGAACACGTCGGCGCCGGCCGCGGCCGCGCCGCCGATCGTCGTGTTCGTGATCCCGCCGTCGACCTCGATCTCGATCGACAGGCCGGACTCCTCGACCATGGCGCGCAGCCGTCGGACCTTCGCCTCGACCGCCTGGATGTAGGCCTGCCCGCCGAAGCCGGGGTTGACAGTCATCGCGAGCACCATGTCGGTCTCGTCCAGCACGTTCTCCACGATCGAGACGGGCGTGTGCGGGTTGAGCGCGACTCCGGAACGCGCACCCAGCTCGCGGATCCGGTGCAGGGTCCGGTGCAGGTGGGTGGTGGCCTCCGCATGCACGATCACCAGCTCGCAGCCGGCGTCGACGTAGCGGCCCAGCAGCTCGTCCGGCTCGACCACCATGAGGTGGGCCTCGAAGCCGACGGTGCTGTGCCGCCGCGCGGCGGCGATGACGTCCGGACCGAAGGTGAGGTTCGGGACGAAGACGCCGTCCATGACGTCCCACTGGATCCGGTCGACGCCGGCGGCGCACAGGGCCTCGACCTCCGCGCCGAGGCGCGCCGCGTCTGCTGGTAGGACAGACGGGACGATGAGTGGTGCGTGCTGTGCCATGTCGTTCCTCCCGGTACGAGTCGTCCTCGCTGACCGGGCAAGAGAACCGCGAACCGGGTCGTACGTGGCTCACCCCCAGGGGTGGTCACGGGGGTGATCCGCCTTTCGCGCACATCGAAGCGACGTCGCCCTTAGGGTGAGGCCGTGCCCGATGCTGGTCGCAGTGTGCTTCGCCTCGTGCTCGTCGACGACCACGAGATGGTCCTGCACGGGCTCACGGCCATGCTGGCCCACTTCGACGACGACGTGGTCATCGTGGGGACGGCCACCTCGTTCGAGCAGGCGCGGCGGGTCGTCGATGCGATGGCCCCCGACATCGTGCTCAGCGACGTGCGGCTCGGTCGCGACAGCGGCCTCGACCTCGTGCGGGAGCTGGCGGCGACGCACCCGACGGTCAAGGTCGTCATGCTGACGGTGTACGACGACGAGCACTACCTCTTCCAGGCGTTGCGGGCCGGTGCCCGGGGCTACGTGCTCAAGCGGATCGACGCCGCCGGGCTGGTCGGTCATCTGCTGCGGGTCGCCGACGGGGAGATCGCGATCGACGCCGCGCTGGCCGGCCGGATGGCGATGTCCGCGGCGCGGATCTCGTCGGGCGAGTTCTGGCCCGGCGCGAACCACGGCCTCACCCAGCGCGAGTCGGAAGTGCTGGCGCTGCTGGTCGCCGGGCACTCGAACCGTGGGATCGCCTCGACGCTCGTCGTCACCGAGGACACCATCAAGACCCACATCCGGAGCCTGTACCGCAAGCTGGACGTCCAGGACCGCGGGGGGGCCATCGCGTTCGCCCTGCGAGAGGGGTTGTTCCGATGACGTCGCAGCTGTGGCAGATGCTCGCCACGCCGGTCGCCTTCGACCTCGGTGCACTGGCTCGGGCCTTCGCGGAGGAGACCCGGTCGACCGGTGCCGTGATCCAGCTGTCGGACGGAGCGCAGCTCACCGTCGGCGGGCTGTATCCACCCGATCCGGCCGCGCAGGCGGCGCTCGTCGTGCTGATCGGGCAGGGTGTCACGGGGCTGGTGGCCCGCAACGGTCACGGCATGCGGCTCGGCGCGGACCGGCCGCGCAGCCCGGTCCACCGCCACCTCCTGGGTCTGGACCACGGCGGTTCGGTGGCACGTCTGTGCGTGCCCGCCCGCGGTCTGGGCGGGCAGATCCTCGGGGTGGTCGGCGTGCACCGCGGTGTCGACGACCCGTACACGGACGCGGACCTCACGAGCCTGCAACCGTGCGCCGACCTGCTCGGGCTCCACCTGCAGGTGATGGACCTGCGCAACGCCGTCGATGCCCACCGGGACGACCGGGACCGGCTGATCGCCCAGGCGATCTCCGCGCAGGAGGCCGAACGGCGCCGGATCGCGTCCGACCTGCACGACGGGGTGACCACTGCGATCGCGTCGATGTCGTTCCATCTCAACGCGGCGGAGCTGTCCATCGAGGCAGCGGAGGCGGAGTGCGCCGAACCTTCGGAAGGCACGAGGCTGGCCCAGGCGCGCTCGCAGATCGGGGTGGCACGGACCCTGGCCGACCGCGCCTACACGCAGACCCGCGCGGCGATCACCGGCCTGCACAGCCTGGTGCTGGACGACCTCGGCCTGGTCGCCGCCCTCGAGTCGTTGGCCGAGACGGCTCCGGACGCGGTGATGGAGGCGGTCTGCGACCCCGCGGAGGAGTTCGCCGACCTGCCCGACCATACCGCCGCGGCGCTCTTCCGGATCGCCCAGGAGTCCACGAGCAACGCGATCCGGCACGGTCACGCGAGCCGGGTCACGGTGAGCCTGCGCCGGGTCGGCGGCGGCGTCGTCCTCGGCATCTCCGACGACGGGGTCGGCTTCGACGTGCGTCCGGACCCGACGGGCCGAGCAGCGGCGCGCGCAGCCGGCACCGAGGGTGCCCACTTCGGACTGTCCTCGATCGCCGAACGGTGCGCCCTGGTCGGTGCGTCGCTGCGGATCGAGTCGATGCCGGGTCACGGCACGACGGTGATCGTCGATCTGCCCGTGGTGCCCGCGCCCGACCTGACAGGCTGAGCCCCGCCACCGCGGGTCGGCGACCGGCGTGCGGTCACGTGCGTCTCACCCCTGACGTCCCCCGTGGGGGTGAGGCCGACATCTGCTGCCGCGGCTAGCGTCGCACCCATGGCACTCCAGGCGTTGGTCTTCGACGTGGACGGCACGCTGGCCGACACCGAGCGTGACGGCCATCGACCTGCGTTCAACGCCGCGTTCGCCGAGGCCGGGCTCGCCTGGCACTGGTGTGTCGAGGAGTACCGCGAGCTGCTCGCCGTGACCGGCGGCAAGGAACGGATCCGGCACTTCTGCGAGCAGCACGACCCGGCCTTCCTGGCCCGTCCCGACGCCGACGAGACCATCGCCGCGCTGCACGCCGACAAGACGAGACGGTACGTCGCATACGCGGCCGCGGGCAGGATCGGGCTGCGGCCGGGGGTGGCGCGGCTCGTCACCCAGGCCCGGGCGGCCGGGACGAGGCTCGCCATCGCGACCACGACGAGCCCCGAGAACGTCACCGTCCTTCTCGACGCCTGCTTCGGGCCCGACGCCACCACCTGGTTCGAAGTCATCGGCGCGGGTGACGTGGTGCCCCGCAAGAAGCCGGCCCCCGACATCTACACGTGGGTGGTCGAGCGGCTCGACCTGCGACCCGAGGAGTGCCTTGCCGTGGAGGACTCCTCGGTGGGGCTTCGCGCGGCCGTCGCGGCGGGGCTGCCCACTGTGGTGACCCAGAACCCCTACACCGCGTCGGACGACACCACCGGGGCGCTCGCTGTCCTTGCCGACCTGTCGACCGTGACGCTCGCCGACCTGTCCACCCTTCACGACACCGTTCACCCCGGCACCCAGGTGCGACCCGGGCCGACGCACTAAGGAGCAGATCATGGACCAGTCCAACCGCTACGCCGACCTCAGCCTGACGGAAGCTGAGCTGATCGCCGGGGGCAAGCACATCCTGTGCGCGTACCGGATGAAGCCGAAGGGGGGGCTCGCCTACCTCGAGGCCGCCGCCCACTTCGCCGCCGAGTCCTCGACCGGCACCAACGTCGAGGTCTCGACGACCGACGACTTCACCAAGGGCGTCGACGCGCTCGTCTACCACGTCGACGAGGCGAGCGAGGACATGCGGATCGCCTACCCGCTCGACCTGTTCGACCGCAACATCACCGACGGCCGGATGATGATGGTCTCCTTCCTCACCCTGACGATCGGCAACAACCAGGGCATGGGCGACATCGAACACGCCAAGATGATCGACTTCTGGGTCCCGCCCGAGGTCATCCGGCAGTTCGACGGGCCGTCGATGAACATCGAGGACCTGTGGCGGATCCTCGGTCGCCCGGTCAAGGACGGCGGCTTCATCGCCGGCACGATCATCAAGCCCAAGCTCGGGCTGCGTCCCGAGCCGTTCGCCGAGGCCGCGTACAAGTTCTGGCTCGGCGGGGACTTCATCAAGAACGACGAGCCCCAGGGCAACCAGGTGTTCTCACCGCTGAAGAAGACCATCCCGCTGGTCTACGACGCGATGAAGCGGGCGATGGACGAGACCGGCGAGGCGAAGCTGTTCTCGATGAACATCACCGCGGACGACCACCACGAGATGCTCGCGCGCGCCGACTTCGCGCTGTCGACCTTCGGGCCGGACGCCAACAAGCTCGCGTTCCTCGTCGACGGGTACGTCGGTGGGCCGGGGATGGTCACGACGGCGCGACGCAACTACCCGAACCAGTTCCTGCACTACCACCGGGCGGGCCACGGTGCGGTCACCTCCCCGAGCGCAAAGCGCGGGTACACCGCGTTCGTGCTGGCCAAGATGGCCCGTCTGCAGGGAGCCTCAGGCATCCACGTCGGCACGATGGGCTACGGCAAGATGGAGGGCGGCACCGACGACCGGGTGATCGCCTACATGATCGAGCGCGACGAGGCGCAGGGCCCGGTCTACTTCCAGAGGTGGGACGGCATCAAGGCCACCACGCCGATCATCTCGGGCGGCATGAACGCCCTGCGCCTGCCCGGGTTCTTCGCGAACCTCGGCCACGGCAACCTCATCAACAC